>JADGFH010000260.1 GCA_016743925.1 Labilibaculum sp. | reverse complement strand
GTATGTAGTAAGTTCGTTTATTAAATAATTGTGTAAAACATGAATTACACTTTATTGTTCAAATTAAGTAATCCAAAGATTATAATTTTGGACCATCCCCATATTTAGGATTTTCTTTATCAAACCAGATTCTTTCTGAATTCAATACATCTGCTTCATTCGATCCAGAAGTAAATCCTTGATCATTGATAGCTTGAATCTCATTCATATAGTTTTGATTATCCTCCGTTGGTGTTCCAATAGTAAATCTACGAGGTACAATTAGTTCATTACCTGAAGCTATAAATGCCTCTCTTGGGAATATTGAACTTCCTGTTTTAGGAATACCCGAACGACGTACTAAAGTCCAAAGATCATTTGGTGTTGCAGAGAAATTGATATACTGTTGAATGTATACCTTCTCTAAACCATCTGCAGATAAATCATATGCTGGTTGTGCTAATAGTGCAGTGATTTCACCATCTCTTAACTTAGTTGCAGCAGCTTCCGCTTGTGCTGCATCAGTATAAACAGGATCATTATCGTAGTATGGAAGTTGATTACTTTTAGCCATTTCATCCATTCTCATTACTGACAACTCAACACCTTTATTAAAGTATTCTTGAGCAGTTAAAGGAAGGTTTGCACCTAACAGTTTAAACTCAGCAAGATATAAGTTGGTTTCAGCAGAAGAACCTAAAATAACGGTTAATGGAGGATAATTATCCTTCAATTCCAATACTCTACCACCTGGTTTAGTAGGATAGGTATAACCAACTCGAGTTCTAGTATTTTTCTCTTGATAAGGTGAGGTAGAACCATAAGTTTTTTCAACATCATTTAAGCTGATCTTATTTAATTCAGACTGCTTAAAATACATATCGTAAGCTCCATCAAACTGCTTGTCTGGAGAAAGAGGTGCTCCAAAATAACGTACCCAAGGTTCTCCTGGTCCAGACCAGCCTGCGAAATTACCATCAACATCATATGTTACATATTGGTCAACATATGGAGGAAGAGCTTTTCCTGCATCAACAAAGGCCTGAACGATCTCTCCATTAAAGGAGTTTTTTCTAAAAATAAAACGTACTCTAGGATCCTTATTATCAACTAAAAAATCAACAACATTTTTCCCTGCTTGACCAGGCTGTGTTCCATTTCCTGTTCCGTAATATTTGATTCCTCTTCTATAGATGAAATCATCATCAAGACCATTCATGTACCCAGAAGAAGAGTTTGCTACCTGCTCTGCAATTTGTAGCGCTTTTGCTCTATCCTTATTAATTAGTCTAGCAGCAATTTTTAATTTCAACAAATTACAAAACTTAGCCCATTTTGCATAGTCGCCATTGTAAATTACATCCTGACTACCTATCTGTAATTGATTTGGTAAACTTAAATCTGCAATTGCCTGATCTAACTCAGTTAAAAAAGTATTAAATAAAACTTCCTGATTGTCCAACACTGGTGTTAATAACATAGGTGTTGTATAAGGTGCCAATGCAGCTTCAGTATAAACTAAAGAACCAGTATTATCGGTTACCGAAATCGCAGATTGAATTAGGGCTGGATAAGTAATGGCTTTTATTGCCATCCATCCTGCTTTTTCGTCCTCACTCAAACTGTTAACTCCAGCCTGAAGATCTCTTGCATTAGGAAATAAGGAAGCATAAAGATTTTGCTGACCATAATTACCCATTTCTACAAATCCTTCTCCATTTCCAGTACCACTACCAGTCAACTGAGACCAAGGTAATGCATAATCGAAGTTGGTGTAAAACCAATTCAAATAATCCTGATTATACATTTGCTCTACTGTTTTCGTTAAAGAAAACCTCAATTCAGCTTGAGCAATTGTTGATGGATCACTATTCAGGTCTGCAAACTTGTCTTTGTCGCACCCCCAAAAGAAGACAATAACACAGATTGTCAATATTTTATATATATTTTTTTTCATTTTCAAAAATATTTAGGTTTTAAAAATCAACAGCTACTGTAAAAGTATAACTTGCTGTATATGGACTAAAACTACGCTCACGGAAAGTTTCTGTACTACTAGTACCTCTAAAACTTTCAGGGTTCAGATTATTTGGTAATGAATTGTATAGGTAACCTAAATTTCTTGCATTAACAGAAGTATATACATTTTGTGCACCAATCTTTTGCGCCCATGCTTTAGGTAGATTGTAACCAAGTGAAATATTACGCAAAGCAATATATCTTACTTCATTAAACCAATCATTATTAACAACTCCTTGTCCCCATGAATTGGTAAAATAGTTGTGGAAACTTGCATGAGTAGGCTCAACAAAACCTTGATCGTAAGCTTCCTGATAGGTCATTCCACCAACATCAACAGATGATCCATCAGGTGCCGTTACCATTTGACCTGCTTCAAAAACTCCATCTGGAATTACTCCATCACCAAATGATTGTCCATTTGTGTCACCATATTTAGATGTCCATTCTACTCCACCATGCTCAGGGCTTCTACCCTTAAGTGAGGTGTTTAACCACCCGTAAGCAGTACCGTATTTATTTGAGTAAGATGCAATATGTCCACCAAATCTAGCATCAAGTAAAACTGATACTGTCAATCCTTTATAAGTAAAGGTATTATCTAAAGACCCTTCAAAATCTGGATTAATTTTACCAACTTTTTCTACTTTTCCACTTCTTTGATAATAAGCGCCACGTCTTGAATCACTCCACTGGAATACTTTCATACCATTACGAGGATCATCAATTTCATTTCCATTTGCATCAAGTGACTGCCATTCTTTTGGTTTACTATCTGACATTAGAACTCCATAATCTCCATCTTCAAAAGCAACAGATCCTACTCTAAAATTACCATATGCAACTGATCCTCCAAGATTTTTATATTCGCCATAATTATCATGTAGATCTTTTACTTTGGTTTTATTATTCCAATAATTGAAAGTAGCATTCCATTTGAAATCACGCGTACGAATAGGTGTAGCGGTTAATGTAATTTCCAAACCAGAATTTGTTAGTGTTCCAATATTAGTTAATAATGAACCATATCCCGAAACTTGAGGAAGACCTATTTTACCGATCTGCTTTTTAATAGTTTCGTCATAATATGCAACATCTAATCCTAAACGATTATTGAAAAATCGAACGTCAGCTCCAATTTCAAATGAGTTCTTTTTCTCAGGCTTAATTCCTCTATCTACCAAAGTTGTAGAAACAGCATTGTTATATACAAAACTACCGTTGTTCATTTCATATTTCCCAATTGAATACCCTTGATTAATAGAGTATGGATCGGTATCATTACCAACTTGTGCCCATGACATTCTTACTTTACCAAATGTCATCCAAGCTGGCATATCAAAAGTTTCATCAAACAACCATGATGCACTTACAGAAGGATAGAAAAATGAATTGCTTCCAGTACCATCCGTATAGACAAGAGAAGAAGACCAGTCATTACGTCCAGTAATATCAAGAAAAACCTGTTCTTTATAACCAACACTGGCTAAAAAGTACATCGAATTGATTTGTTTTGTTCCGGAAACACCACCAGCAGATTGAAGCGTTTTCTTTGAGTTACCCAAGTAAAATCTACCTGGTACGATCAATCCTCCATCAGTATTAACACGTGTGTAAGATTTTTCCTGCTCCCAGATTTCTCCACCAAGCATTACGTTTGTTGAAATATCTTCATTGATATTTTTATTCATATTGATGACAATCTTACCTGTCTTACTTTCATCAATATTATGCTGGATTTCATAATATCCACCCTCGTTAGCATATCCTTGTCCTAATTCCTTGTTCTCATATTTGCGAGAATAATAATTCATATTTCCCTCTGCAGTAACTGAAAGCCAATCTGTAAGATCTGCAGTAAGACGAACTACCGGACGAGTAACCTGTTCCTTACTTCCCTTATTGTTCATGTTATACCCAAACCAAACATTTTTTCCAGGAACATTAGCAAAATCATCACCATAATTATTACTTGGAACTCCTCCGTGTTCAGCTTGCCAATACTTTCTATCTTTATATTTGTCGGTATCGTACCAGTTTGCCCAATCGCCACTCATGAATCGCTGAGATACAGAACTAGCAGGATTCTTAGAGTTTGAATTCGTAATTGAAATAGAAGCTCTAGCAGTTAACCAACTCGCCAACTTATAAGAACCAGAGAATAACAATGAATTCCTCTCGAAAGTATTAGATGGTAAAGTTCCATTTCTATGATTGTATGAATTGGACAGATAAAAATTTCCTTTTTCATTTCCACCTTTCAATATAACAGAGCTATTACTACTTACTCCTAAATCATAGACATCTTTTAAATTGTCTTTTGCTGGACTATAAGTTGTTTTTTCACCGTCATATCCAATAATTTCTCTACCATCAAACTCAGGACCATATCCGGCCCATTCCCATGGATGACCATTCATTACAGGAACACCATCATCGTTTGTATAGAATTGTTCATTAGAAAACCTGTAATAGTTTCCATCAGCATCCTTTTCACCATATCCTGTATATCCAGAAAGAGCTCCTGGTCCATACTGATATTGAATACCTGGTTGCTTGTAAACATGATCAATTCCGATACTTTGCTTTACAGTAACACCAATTCCTTTAGTACCAGAACCATCTTTTGTTTTAATGATAACAGCACCATTAATACCTCTAGAACCGTATAAAGCTGTAGCAGCTGCACCCTTTAATACAGATACTGATTCATAATCATCTGGATTCAAGTTTTTCAATTGATTTCCAAAGTCATTAGCATCTGCACTCCAGTCAGCACTCGCGTTAGCAACACTATTCTCAATAATAACACCATCAATTACAAAAATTGGCTGGTTGTTATTTGAATTCAATACAGAAACACCACGAATCTGAATTTTTGCACTACCAAATAATCCACCATCAGAAGCACCAATGCTTACACCAGCAGATTTACCCTGAAGTGCTAAAACAGGATTGACAGTATTGGCAGCAGCCAACTCATCTCCATCAACTTCTGTCATTGCATATCCCAACTTCTTTGCTTCTCTCTTAATACCTAATGCTGTTACAACAACCTCTTCCATTTGTTCAGAATCAGTGTCCATAATAACATTAATAACATTAGACGAAACAGCTACTTCTTGTGTAGTCATACCAACAAAAGAGAAAATCAATACTTTCCCTTCTCCAGTAACCTTCAAAGTATACTGTCCTTCAATGTTAGTACTTGTTCCAACTGTAGATCCTTTAATAACTACAGAAACACCAGGCATTCCCAATCCATCATCAGCGGATGTCACAACACCTGTCACTACTCTTTCCTGAGAAAAAGCTTGCAGACCAAAAGCTAAACAAAGCATGGACAGCAGAACTGTTCTCTTAAACCAATTTACATTGGCTAGGCATTCTTTTTTCATAGAAACTAATTTTAGGTTAATTATAAAATGGGCTTTTGGAAAAATTATTATTTTTCGAGATTTAAAATATCTCATTTCAAACCTTAACAAATCTAACATCAGAATGACGGAATAGGACGAAAACAATAACTACAATATGTCTACATTCTCACTTTAATAACACTACAAAATAACTACAAAAACAACCAAGCGGCTATATGTCAGAAAATTATGAAATACTAAATCTAATTGTATGACTAAAAAGAATAGTTTTTAAGAATTAGATTATTGATAAAAAATCAACCTTAATAACTAGTATCTTATGTCTACAATTACAATTGATCTTACCAGTTTACTATTGAAACCATTCTACAAGATCGACTAGCCATAAAAAAAAAGAGGAATGTATTAAAATACATTCCTCTTTTCATCCGAATTAGTTTAGCTCAAATTTTCGATAAAAAATTTATCAAATTTTCCTCCCTTTGAAGATTCATCTTTTTTCTCAAGCGATATCGAGCTACATCAATACTTTTACTACTTTGATAAGTAATTGCAGCTATTTCTTTCGTAGTCATATTTAATTTTAAGAATGCACAAAGTTTTCGTTCATTCGGCGTTAAGGTTGGACAAATATCCAACAACTTTGTATAAAAATCTTTGTAAACCTTTGCAAAACGAATTTCAAACTCTTTCCAACTATCTTCCTTTAAATTGTTCTTCAATCTCTCAACTATCGTTTCAACTTTTTTACAATTTTCCTTTTTCACTTCAAGCTTTTGGAGTTCATCAATTATTTCACCAATGAATTTTCCATTTTTTATTATCCCCATGGTTTTTGAGGTTAATTCTCTATTTCTCAATTCCAATTTCCTATTTAAACTTACATTCTCTTCCTTTCTTTGCTGAAGTTCAAATTGAGCAATTTCTTCTTTCTGAATAATTATCAATTCATCTTTTTTTCGTTTTAACCTGAATCTACTCACAAAAATAAGCAACATTAAAATGATGAGTAAAAATACTAGAAACATATAATTTCGTTCCAACTTATTCTTTTCAATTTGATTATTTAACAATTCATTCTCTATCCTTTTTTGATGTGTTTCTATATGAAACTGTAGATTTAAAAATTTTTCATTTTGATTAACTGATAGCATCGAATCTTTTACTTGATCATAAAGAAGTTGATAATTATAAGCTTCTTTAGGCTTATTTTTTAAAGCTGAAATTTCTGCTAAAATTTTGAAGGCTTCGATCTTAAATTCAAAAAGATCATATTTTTCAGATAATTCTAAAGTAATATTAGCATACTCATAAGCTTTAGAATAATTATCCATTTTTAATTTCAATAGGGCAAGCTCCATATTTAGAATCACCTTCTGCATTTGGCTTTCCTGTTTTTCAAATATTACTAGAGCTTGTGAATACTTTTTCTCAGCTAAAACAAAATCGCCCTTTGCAATATATGTTTCCCCCATTAGTGTCAATGCTTTAGCTTGCTCATAGGGCCTATCAATTTCCCCATAAATATTATAAGCAATATTTATATGCTTAAGTGCATTTTCATAATCTTCCAGCAATATTAATGCTTGAGGAATATACAAATTCGAATGAGCCAACATATTTACATCACCATATATTTGACGCAAATCTAATGCGTGTTGAAAATGCGTCAATGCGTTTTTAAAATTCTTTTCTTTTATCGCAACCAACCCCAAATTATTATATGCGACCGACAATCCAATGTAATCTTTCAGATTTTCAAATAATGTAACTGATTCATTATAGTAATTCTTGGCGATATCAAAATTCCCTAATGAATAGTATACATTACCAATGTCATTAAAAGAATATCCTATACCATTGTCATCCTTTAATTCTTGCGCGTATTTCAATGCCTGAAAATAAGAATGTAGAGCAAGAAATTTATCTCCCAAGTTATAATATACATTTCCACATTTGTTGTACAGACTCCCCAACCTTTCATGATTATTGAACCTACTTCCCAACATAATAGCATCTTGAATATATGCTATTGCTTTATAAGGATCTCTGTGTTTTGTAAGTTCATAAAGCTCTTCATAAATCTCAATTTTACGACTAGCCTCATGCAAAGAAATTTCCGACAGTAAACTATCTATTTTAGATTGAGCAATGGAAAAATTTGAAAAAAAAAGAAATGAAATCAGGATTTTTATCCTCATTGTATTTTTTTGTTAAAATTTGTTAATTAAGTGATCCTAAAGTATATTTTTCAGATATTAAAAACAAATGATATTAAAACTAAAATACTATTTAGACTGCGCTTCCTTATTCGCATAATTACCTTCGCTATTTTTAAATCAAAGCCTCATTTCAGTTATTTAGCATTATATAGTAC
>JADGFH010000259.1 GCA_016743925.1 Labilibaculum sp. | reverse complement strand
CCAATGGCTCAGGGAAAAGGAAGGATTAATTTAGCTGTTGAATTTGGAACTACTGGTACATTAAGTAATAACTTAGTACGCGAAGATTTTACTAGAATAACGATCGATGTTAGTTTATTCGAACGTTGGTTTGTGAAGAGAAAATATAATTAGAACAACAATAACAATATAGAAAAGTCTGAAACATTCGTGTTTTCAGACTTTTTTTTTATTCCTAGATGGGTAAAAAGAATATAATAGATCTTAAACTCTAAATTATTATTGAATCAAAATAATAATGTTTAATTTTGCTCTGCAAACTAACAATATACATGAAAATAGAGGATGTGTAATTCTCTATTTTTAGACAATACAGCGCAAAACATGAAAATGATCTACAAACCTCAAGAGTATCGGATCAAGGATGAAAGGATGAAACCTTTTATTGATGAATCTGAAATTTGGGAGATTTTGGAAGAAGCCCAAGCTACTAAAGAAAATGTTCGCCGAATTATTCAAAAATCTTTGGATAAAAATCGTTTAAGTATGCAGGAAGCTGCTGTTCTGCTTAAAACGGAAGACAAAGAACTTATTGAAGAGATAAAAGCGGGGGCACGTGAGTTGAAAGAAAAGGTGTATGGAGATAGGATTGTTATTTTTGCTCCTCTTTACATTGGTAATAAATGTGTGAACAATTGCACCTATTGTGGTTTTAGAGCATCTAATAAGAAGCAGAAAAGAACCACATTGGCTCATGAGCAAGTTAAAGGTGAAGTTAAGGCATTAGAAGACTGTGGACAAAAACGATTAATTTTGGTTTATGGTGAGCATCCAATGTACGATGCCGATTTTATCGCTGATTCGGTTAAGACTGTTTATGAAGTAAAATCAGGAAACGGAGAAATTCGAAGAGTAAATATTAATGCTGCGCCTTTAGATGTTGAGGGTTATAAGAAAGTGAAAGATGCTGGCATTGGTACCTACCAAATTTTTCAAGAAACATATCACAGAGAAGCATACGCTAAATATCACTTAAGTGGACAAAAAGCCGATTTTAATTGGCGCTTAACAGGCTTGGATAGGGCACAAGAGGCATTGATTGATGATGTTGGAATTGGCGCTTTATTTGGTTTGTATGATTGGAAATATGATGTGTTGGGCTTGGTTAGACATGTGAATCATTTTGAAGCGTGTTATAACGTTGGGCCTCATACCATTTCATTTCCAAGAATTAAAGCTGCTTCTGATTCTAATATTGATCCAGAATTTGAAGTTAGCGATGAAGATTTTATTCGCTTAGTAGCCATTCTTCGCTTGGCAGTTCCTTATACGGGAATGATTTTAACAGCAAGAGAGTCTAAGGAAATACGTGAAGAAGTTATTAAGCTTGGTGTATCGCAAATTGATGCCGGAACTAATATTCAATTAGGTGGATATTCAGAGGATAATGGGAAGCAACAAAAACTGGAGCAAGAGCAATTCGAAATTGGAGATACGCGCAGTCTTGGTGAGGTTATAGACGAGCTTTTAGATAAAAAATACCTTCCTTCATTTTGTACAGCATGTTACCGAAAAGGTAGAACCGGAGAACACTTTATGGAGTTTTCTGTACCAGGTTTTATTAAGAGATATTGTGCTCAAAATGCAATACTAACTTTAGCTGAATATCTTGAAGATTATGGCACGGTGGATATGAAAAAGAAAGGCTATGATTTGATAAAGGTTAAAATTGATGAACTTAAAGATTCACAAAAAACGGAAGACTTACAGAAGCGTCTCGAAATGGTAAAGCAAGGTGAACGTGATCTTTATTATTAAGGAGTTGAGATTCAAAATATGATATTTGAACTGTAGAAAAATAAAAAATGCCCGATATTATCGGGCATTTTTATTAAATGGCTTTTTCTAAATCGATATAAAAGTGAGCTCCTTTTCCAAGTTCGCTTTCGCACCAAACTTTGCCTTTCATTGCTTCTACGTATTTTTTTACAATGGATAGGCCAAGTCCTGTTGATTTTTCTCCAGCTGTTGGCTTCGCGCTTAAAACTTGAAATTTTCCGAATAGTTTTTCTTGATCTTCAATTGGAATACCTGGCCCTTCGTCGCTAATTACGGATCTAATTTTACCTGCTTCTTCCCATATTTTTACATTTATATTTTTATTGAATGGAGAAAATTTGATGGCATTCGAAATTAGGTTTTCGTACACTTGAGTCATGTAATTGCGATCTACTAAAGCATAAGCATCACTAACATCAAGTTCGAGCGTAATTTGTTTTTGTTGCAAATGATTTTTGAAATTTAAATTGACAATTTCAATCAACTTTTTGAGGTTCGTTTTTTCTAGCTGCAAATTAAGGTTTCGAGATTCAATCATTCCAATGTCAAGAATTTTTGAGATCATATTGTTCATACGTAAAAGTGCTTTTAGCATGAAATTGATGCTTTCTAAATCTTCTGGATTATTAGTTCCTTCCAATTTCGATTGCAAATGTTCTGTTATCGATATGGTAGAGGTTAAAGGGTTTTTTAGATCATGAGCAATGATTCCTATTAAATGATTCTTTTCGTTGTTTAGTTCGGTTAATTCATTGTTTTTATTCTCAATTTGCTCCTTCTTTGTTTTTACATCTTTGTTAACCTTTTGTAATCTTTTGGTTTGTGTCTCAATTTTCCGATAAGATTGTGCATTTTCTATCGCAATGCTGGCATATACAGCAATGTTTTGTAATAATGAAAGATGATATTCTTGAAATGCTTTTTTAGCGAAGCTTTGCACCGTAATTACCCCATTAATCTTGCCTTTTATTCTTAAAGGTAGGTAAATAACGGATTGTGGGGTTCCTGTTTTTTCTACAGGAATTAATTTTGTGATGTATTTATGATATTCATTTTCCAAATCGGTAATAAACAATTCCTTATCATTATTAAAGCAATAAATGGCGAGTCTGGTTTCATCTTCTAAAGCAAATTTAACTTCATCGAGGTTCAGTCCATCTTCTTTTATTCTAGGAAATACCAAGCTGTTGATGTCTTTTTGGAAGATTCCAATACCAAATATTGACGCGTCCATTAGTTCATTTACAGATTCGTAAACTGTATCGATTATTTTTTCAACTGATAAACTTGCAGTTACTGCTTTTCCAATATCATTTAAATGAATTAAATTCATATATGATTTTTGAAGTCGATGAGCTTGTTGTAGAATTTCATCCTTCTGGTTTTGTAATACACTATTTTTAGATTCTATTTCTGTATTTTGAATACTTATTTCCCTTGTTTTTTCTTGCACAAGCTTTTCCAATTCTTCCTTTTTCTCTTTGATATTTTTAATCCGAATTCGAACAATTAAATAGATTGCTAGGCCAATAAGGAAAAGCCCAATTAATTTAGCCCAAATTGTATTCCACCACGGTGGGAGTATTTCAAATTGGTACTCATAGGCATTAGGAGTCCAGATACCGTCGCTATTTGAGGCCTTAATTTTGAAATTGTAACTGCCTGGTGGTATTCTAGAATAAATAGCTTCACTTTTTGAACTTACTGGTGACCATGCTTGATCTAAACCTTCCAGTATCCACTGATATTTAACTTTCTCGGGCGATTTATAGCTGAGAGCTTCAAAATTAAAGCTAAGGTGATGCATATCGTGCGTTAATTTTAAATCTTGTGGTAATGGAAACCAAGGGTTAACACCGCATAAGCATTGACTGTATTTTGCATCCCTCCAATTAACCTTCTTGAAGAATAACTTAATGTCAGTTAACTGAATGGTTGGAGGGGTAGGGTTTATTTGATCTTTACTAGGATTGAATATCATTGCCCCATTAACCGTTCCAAACCATAGGTTTTTATTTGCATCTATAAAATTACAGCCTCCATTATTTTCTATTCCGATAAATCCGTCGTATTTGTTGTAATTTCTGATTGATGAGATATCTCCGGATTTGGTGTAAGTTATTTTGTCTACTCCATTTTGTGCACCAGCCCAAATTACACCATCTTCATCGCTTAAAATAGAGTAAACAATGTCAGATGTGAGGCCTTCGTCCGTCGTGAGATAGGTCCAATTTTTGCCATCCCATATGTTAATTCCGCCACTGAAGCTAGCAGCCCAAATTCTTCCGAGCTTATCTTCAGTAACTTGCATTATCCATTTGTAGTTTAATCCATTTGTCTCATTAAAATTCACAACTTTTTCTCCATCAAACATCGATAATCCTTGAAAATGGCAAAACCAAGCTCTGTTTTCTGAATCAATAAAAACATTGGAAATAAAATCAATAGCTAATCCATGACTTTGCGCGGTGATTAGGGTTCTTTTTTGATTTTTATCGATATGCATAACACCAGCACCGCGAGTTGCTAGCCAAAGATCACCTTGATCAGTTTTTAGTATGTTCGAAATTCCAGTACCATTAGGAAGACCATATTGTCTCGAAACCTCTCTGAAAGAACTACCGTTAAATTCAAGAAGACCATTAAAACTTGCCATTAGAATTTTACCGTTTTTTAATTCGAGAAATCCCCTAACATCTAGAAGTCCATTATGATCTTGTGGAGTGTATGCTTTGCGAATATTTTTTTTGAATTCGATAATTCCTTTACCTGTAATGCTAAACCAGTAACGATCTTTACTATCTTGATATATTGCTCTAACAATATTTCCATCGATATCATTAGAGAAATCTAAGGATAGAAATTTATTATTACTGTATTTAATTAGTCCATTTCCTCTTGTTGTTAACCAGATATTGCCAGAATAATCTTCGATAATGGTATTGATAAAAGGAGTTATCAGACCTTTGTCAGCATCTATTATATAAGTCTTTTTACCATTAATAATTGCAACACCGCGGCCATTAATACTAACCCAAAGTTTTTGATCCGAATCAAGAGTGATATTTCTAATATTCATTGGTGATATTCCTTGAGGAAGATGTATCTGATTTGGTTTTTCATTTTCCATTTTGAATATTTTCGTACCGTAACCTGGAATAAAAATCCGAAACCAAATTTCATTATTTACATCTTGAAGAGTAGGTATAATTATATGACCGTTAAATTCGGAAAAATCGTTGTATGGAGATCTTGATAATTTATCGTTTTCGTAAGTAAAAAGTCCATTTTGAGTAGTAATGAATAGAGTGTTTTTGTTGTCAAGAAAAATAGAAATGATCCGGTTGTTAGTGGTGAGTTCCGTTTTTTCTTCACCAAAATTGTAAAAACGACCATTTTTATAGTACATCAAAATGGGTGTGTTTTGGCGTACTCCAAGAGCCCATATTTGTTTTTTATCATCTTCAATAAGCTGAAAATAGATCGCATTAGGCAAGCCATCATTTTGATCGAAGTTGCGGAAAGAGACACCATTAAATTGAGATACACCAACGCTGGTTCCAATCCATAGGTTACCTTTTTTATCTTGTAATAGTGATCTGATATTATTGTCTGCAAGCCCGTGTCTTTTAGTGTAAGAAAAGAATTCCTTACCATTAAATCGGGTAATGCCACCTCCATTTGTGCCTAGCCATAAATTGCCCTTTTTATCTTGTATTAAACTAAAAACTTCAGATTGGGGCAATCCTTCTTCTAAAGAGTAATTTTTGAAATTATACTCTTGAGCTAATGTCAGATTTTTTTGAACCAAACTTAAACAAAGGATTATAAGAAGAAGCTTTATATATTTCATGTACGGAAAATTCATGTTGGCAGAATTTATTTAAGGTACAATATTTTTGGAGGAATTAAAAGGAATCTAAATAAGCAGGAGTGTTTTTTTAGCAATAAATTTGGAATAAAAAAAGCGGCTTAAGCCGCTTTTATTTGTTTTGTCTGTTTTTGAAATGTCGAGAATCTCCCCACTCTCCATAGCCAATCTCTCCATCGGCCATGTTAATTCTAGCTTCCATGCAATTGGTGCAATCATCAGCACCTTCATCAATGCATGGCTTATTTTGATACAATAAATAGTTGGCTCTTTCTTTTGTAGGTGTAATGTTAGGCATGATAATATTAGCACCGATTCGCAAAGCTTTTTCTCTTCCTAAAGGATCAATAGCTTGCAATGCTGTTGCAGATGCAATATTGATATCTTTCATCATGATTCGAAGTATCGCAATCATTTTTAAGGTAAGGCGAAATCGATCATTTAAGCTCATTAATTGATCTCGGTATTCATACATTGGGGTTTGGTCATGTTCTATAAATGGCCCCATTCCAACCATATCTATATCGAATTTTTGCATAAACAAAAGATCGTTTGCTAAATCATCATAGGTTTGAAAAGGAATTCCAATCATAACACCAGTCCCCGTTTGATAACCTACTTCCTGAAGGCTTTTAAGGCATTTTAATCTCGTTTCATGAGAATGTTCCTCATTGTTCGGATGTATTTTATTGTAGAGATCTTTGTTGCTAGATTCAATACGAAGTAAATAGCGATGAGCTCCCGCGTCAAACCATTTTTGATAAGTTTCCTTTGTTTGTTCACCAATTGAAATGGTTATTCCCAATTTATTATTGCTCAGTTTTTTGATTTCCTTCAACAAGTTTTCAATACGATCGATGAATTTTTCATCAGATCTTTCTCCAGATTGAAGTACTAGGGAACCGTAATTATTTTCGTAGGCAAATTTTGCTGCTTTAAGAATTTCTTCATCAGCGATATCGTATCGATCTACCTTTGGGTTTCCAGCTCTAATTCCGCAGTATAAACAATCTTTTTTACAGATATTTGAAAATTCAACTAACCCACGAAAGTGTACGTTTCTACCAATGTTTTCCAACTTTACTTCAGAGGATTTAACGAATAAGGCTTTCTCTTCATCGTCTTTCGATTTTAACAACCGAATGATATCATCTTTTGAAAATTGATCTTGTAATAAGATCTGTTCTATTTTTTTTGTCATTGGGAATTATGGCTTTTAATTCGACAGCAAAATTACAGATAAAATTTAAGCTTTTGATAGCAACTGTCTAAAAATGGATATTAGCACTTGAATCTCCGAAATTAATACTTTTTGCAATCGTTTGAAAGAAAAATTAGTTGTTAAGCCTTTGTAAGACTTAAGTTTTCACGTAACGCGTTGTTTTACTTACAGATTGTTTGTGAAATTCATGATTTTCGCAACAGATTATTACTATATTTGTCGCAATTTGAAAAATAACAAACAACAAGACATGATAAACGAACAATTACTTAACCCCAAAAGTATTGTTGTTGTCGGAGGTTCTGACGACGTGCAAAAGCCAGGAGGAAAAGTTTTAAAAAACTTGATTGATGGAAACTTTAAAGGAGATCTTTATGTGGCAAATCCTAAAATGGACGAAGTTCAAGGGATAAAATCTTTCAAAGATCCTAAGGATTTACCTCAGGTAGATCTTGCAATTCTTGCTATTGCTGCAAAATTTTGCCCATCAACAATTAAATTTCTTGCAGAGGAAAGAAATACACGTGCTTTCATTATTCTTTCAGCAGGATTTAGCGAAGAGAATGAAGAAGGAGCGATGCTAGAACAAGAAATCGTTGAGATTGTAAATTCGGTTGGTGGATCATTAATTGGCCCGAATTGCGTAGGCGTATTAAATCCAAATTACAATGGTGTGTTTACAACACCAATTCCGAGTTTAGATCCTAAAGGATGTGACTTTATTTCAGGATCGGGAGCAACTGCCGTATTTATTATGGAATCAGGTGTTCCTAAGGGATTATCATTTGCAAGTGTATATTCTGTAGGAAACTCCGCTCAAATGGGCGTTGAAGAGATTCTGAAACACATCTGTC
>JADGFH010000258.1 GCA_016743925.1 Labilibaculum sp. | reverse complement strand
CACACGAACTACCAAAATTACCTTATGAATTAAATGGATTAGAGCCTTTTATTAGCGAAAAAACTTTAGAATTTCATTTCGGAAAACATCATCTGGCATATGTAACAAATTTAAATAAGCTGATAAAAGGAACTGCTTTCGAGACGGCAAGTTTGGACGAAATTGTAAAGCATTCGGAGGGTGGTATTTTTAATAATGGTGCACAAGTTTACAATCACACCTTTTATTTTATGGCATTAAGTCCGAAGGGTGGGGGAGAGCCAAAAGGAAAGTTTTCTGAAACAATTGTATCTACTTTTGGATCATTTGCTGCGTTCAAAGATGAATTTTCGAAAGCTGGAGCTACTTTATTTGGATCAGGATGGGCTTGGTTGGTTGCTGATGCTCATAACAAGTTGAGAATTGTAAAGAAAACGAATGCTGGTAATCCACTTACTGATGGAATGACTCCAATAATGACTATGGATGTATGGGAGCATGCTTATTATTTGGATACTCAAAATGCGCGTCCAAAATACATTGAGAATTTTTGGAACTTGGTAAATTGGGAGGTAATTGAGAAGCGATTTAACGAATTGTAAAAATACAAATATCAGAATGGGTGATTTAATTTGTTAAATCACCCATTTTTTTGTTGTAAATAGTCAAGTACATATTAATTTTAATTGCTTTTTTAGTCTGGTTGTTAGATGTTTATTGTTGTTGTAATTAACAAGAACTAGAATTGGTCTGTGAATTTTTTGATGCTCAGAGAAAATTGGTTTAATTTAAGGATTAGCAAACAGGAAGAAACAGAATGAAAATGTTGAAAGAATTAGTAAAAAGAAATAGAAGTTATCGTAGATTTTTTGAAGAAGAAAAAATTTCATTGGATATAATTCGCGAATGGATTAATTTGGCTCGTTTAGGTGCTTCAGGAAGAAATGGTCAAACGTTAAAATATCAAGTTGTACTTACTGAAGACAAATGCGAAGAAGTATTTTCAAATTTGGCTTGGGCAGGTTACTTATCCAATTGGGCTGGTCCTGAAAAAGGAGAAAGACCATCGGCTTATGTGATCATGTTAAATGATGAAAAGCTTGGAAAAAATTATTTTAGTGATGATGGAATTGCAGTTCAAAATTTATTATTAGGAGCTGTAGAAGAAGGATTTGGCGGTTGTATTCTCAGGGCTTTTAAAGAAAAAGAATTGAGGGAAATATTGCAGGTTCCTGAAGCTTATAAAATTATACAAGTAATAGCATTAGGAAAGCCAAAAGAAGAAATCATTATTGAAGAAATGAAAAATGATGATATAAAATATTGGAGAGATGAAAATCAGGTTCATCACGTACCAAAAAGAAAATTAGATGACCTGATTGTTGGATGTTTATAGAGCTTAAACTAAAGAATATGAAAAAGACAATTATAAGCTGTTTGTTTGTATTGTGTGCACTTTTACTTTTTAATGATGCGGATGCGCAAAAAATAAGAAACGATTCCATCTTTTTTACAGGAGCTGTTATGGATCAGGAATTGCTTTCAACTTTACCTTATTCTCATTATCGTGTGAATAATAAGCAAGCTGGTACTGCCAATTCTTACGGTCGGTTTTCTTTTTGGGTAAATGCAGGAGATACAATTCAGTATACGTATGTAGGATATCAAGATGTTCGAATTATTGTTAGCGATAGTTTAAAACAAGACTCTTATTTGTTTGGTGTATTTATGGCTAAGGATACGGTGGCACTTCAGGAAGTGCTTATCTTGCCTCGATTTGGTGATTTTAGAGAGGCATTTATTAATGCCAAAGCGAATACTCCAGAGTATGTTCGAGCAAAAAATAATGTTAATTCTGCTACCTATCAAGCTTTAACGCAAGCACCAAAAAAAATGGATGCAAAAGCAAATACCGATATGTTGATAAAGAATCATGTAGTGATGAATGAACATCATGTCATGATTGCGCCAGATCAGATGGTAGGAGTAAGTATGGGACGGACCTTACCAGAGGTGCAGAGGATGAAAAGGAAAAGAAAATTAAAGATTCCTGATAATCTGGTAACAGATAAAGAAATTACGACATTAAAACAGATGTACAGATATGGAATTAAGAAGAAATAAAAAAAGCGGTGATAATTCACCGCTTTTCTTTTGTCTAATATTTAATCGGGTTACCCTCTGCTAAATAAAGCTTTGATAATTAACATTGCCATTTTTGGGTTTTCCTTAAGTCTTCTGGTTGAATAACCGAACCAATCTTTACCGAAAGGTACATAAACACGCATGGTGTGACCTTTATCGGTAATCGATTTTCTCAATTCAGGTGTTACGCCATAAAGCATTTGAAATTCGTACTTGTCTTTCGGAATATTGTACTTCTCGATTAATTTGTACGCACCATCAACCAAAGGTTTATCGTGAGTTGCAATTCCAGGATAAACATCATTTTGGAACATGAATTCTAAATCCTTAATGTAATTTTCATTGATTTCTTCGTACTTTTTAAAAGCAACCTCTTCAGGTTCTACATAAATTCCCTTGCATAAGCGATAGTTAAGTTTTGATGTTCCATTTTGCATGTCCATCATATCCGAAAGGTCATTCATAGTTCTCTTTAAATAAGCTTGAACTACCAAACCAACATTTTTTGGGAATTCGGCTTTCAGTTTTCTGAATATTTTGATTTCCTTGTCAACACAAGGAGAATCTTCCATGTCTACTCGAATAAAATTACCATACTCGGCCGCTTTCGCAACAACCGTTCTGATATTTTGATAACATACTTCTTCGTCAATTAACAATCCAAAGAAAGTTGGCTTTACAGAGTAGTTTCCATCGATTTTATTTTTTTCGAATGCTTCAATGATATCTAAATATGCTTCTTTGTTTTCTGTGGCTTGATTTAAATCTTCAATAAATTCGCCAAGAAGATCGACGGTGACTTTAACACCTTCAGCATTTAATTTTTGGGAAGCTTTAATGGCATCTTCAATGGTTTCACCAGCAATATATCTTTTAGAAAAAACCCAGACTAGTTTCTTTGGCATATAGGGCAGAGTAGCTGCTATTAATTTATTAAACATGGGGAATGGTTTTAGTTATGTCTTTGTTTTGTTATTTTCGACTGTAATGTAATTAGGATTCAAAAAAAAAAGAATGATGTTTATCAGGGTATCCTTTTGATTTGAATTATTAGGCAAAATATATTCTGATTTTAAAAATTGATAAGACTGGGTTTTTTAGTCTCCTTTTTAAGCTTATATTTGTTAGGCAAAATCAAAAAACACTATTTGCTGATTTGACCTTTTGGTAAATAAGAAAACCTTAAAAAAATTAATTTTAAAATACCTATGAAAAATTTATCTATTGCATTAAATGCTGTATTAATTGTAGCTGTTGGAATTCTTTATATTCTTCATTTTTCAAACTCTTCAGATGATTCAAAAGCAATGAAGTCTGCAGCAGGAGAAGGTGCTATTGTTTATATTAATACAGATTCATTATTAAGCAATTATAACTTTTCTCGTGATTTGAATGAGAAATTTCTTAAAAAACAAGAAGACTCTAGAACAGACTTTAATTTTAAAGCTCAGAAATTAGAGAAAGAAGCTGGTGAATTTCAACGCAAGCTTCAAAATGGTGGTTTCTTAAGTCGTGAAAGAGCTGAGGAAGCGCAACGTAAATTAATTGCTAAGCAACAAAATTTACAACAATTAGATCGTGAATTATCAAATCAGTTGATGGGTGAGCAACAAGCAAATAGCAAAAGATTATTCGATAGTGTAACAAACTACTTAACAGAATACAATGCAGCTCATAACTATAGCTTAATTTTAAGCACAACTAAAGGTGGAAATGTATTACTTTCTCAAGATGGTTTAGATATTACTGCAGAAATACTTACTGGCTTAAATAGCAGATATACAGCTAAGGCAGAGTAATTCTAATTACAATATTTTTGAAGGGCAGATAAGCGATGCAAGCTATCTGCCCTTTTTTATATCTTTGTTGTCCAAAGAAAAAATATAGAACAAATGGCTTTCGCTGATAAATATCTTAAAAAACAAAGACTGTTTCCTGATTATATTGAGGATACGTTATCTGAAGAATTAAATATTATTGTAACGATACCTTGCTTTAACGAGCCAGATTTAATTCCTAGTTTGGATGCTTTGTGGACTTGTGAAAGACCAGGTTGTGCCGTCGAGGTAATTGTTATTGTCAATTCAGGAGAGTTGGTAAGTGATGAAATTCTTGCACAAAACAACAAAACCATTGCCGAAGTAAGAGCTTGGATGAAAAATCATCAAGACGAGAAATTGAAGTTCTTTTTGATCGATCAACCAAATTTACCAAAGAAGACTGCAGGAGTCGGCTTAGCTAGAAAGATAGCCATGGATGAGGCAGTAAGCCGTTTCAATAAAATTGATAAAGCCAATGGCGTTATTACTGGATTCGATGCCGATTCAGGATGTGATCCTAATTACTTTGTTGAAATTGAGAAGTTGTTTAAAAAGCATCCGAAAGCCAATGGTGCAAATATATTTTACGAGCATCCATTAGAAGGTAAGGATTTTGAGCAGCCTATATACGATGCAATAGCTCAATATGAGCTTTATTTAAGATATTATATGTTGGCCATGCGTTTTGCTGGTCACCCACATGCGTTTCATACGGTAGGTTCTAGTTTTGCTGTCTCGGCAAATGCCTATATCAAACAAGGAGGAATGAATCGCCGTCAGGCAGGAGAGGATTTCTATTTCTTGCAGAAAATTATTGGTCTTGGTAAGTTTTATGAGATTAAAACAACTCGCGTAATTCCTTCACCACGAGAGTCTGATCGAGTTCCTTTTGGCACAGGGAAAGCAATTGCTACATTTTTAGAGGAAGGAATACTTGATTACAAGACCTACAATTACTCAGCCTTTAAAGACATAAGGATTTTTTTCGATCATGTTGATGAATTTTTTGGTGTGGATTACGACACCTACCTGAATAAAATAATTGTAAATCTTCCTGGTCCGGTTCGTTCTTACCTTAAAGAAGATAATTTCTTTGAAGCTTTAGATGAGATTAATAGAAACTGTTCCAGTATTGAGTCATTCAGAAAGAAATTCTTTGGTGCTTTTAATGCTTTCAAAATATTGAAATACCTAAACAATGTTCACGAGCAATTTATCGATGAGGAAAGCATTGTGGTATGTGCAAAACAATTGTTAGTTGATTTGGGAATTGAGACCAAAGGAATCTACTCAGCAAAAGAGCTATTGGCTATTTACAGGGAATATGAAAAAAAGCATTAGTCCTAATTGTTTGTGCAGTTAGTAAATAACACATTCCAAAAGTAGTAATGCGAGCAGGAAAGGATAAATTTCACATTAAATATTCTTTAATCGTTCCATCACCATTTCTTTGCGTTGCCGAGAAATGCTGACGGACGAACTGTCGTTCATTTTGATGTAACCTCCATCGGTTTTCATATAAGCCTTTACCTCATTTAAATTGATTAAATGCGACTGATGCACTCTTAAAAAATGATAATCGGAGAGGAGTTCTTCAAACTCTTTAAGGGTTTTTGATGCCAATAACTTCTCTTCTCCTTTAAGATGAATATGAGTGTAATTCCCTTCTCCCTGACAGCGAATGATTGATGTAATTTCAATAAAAATAATTTTATCGCTAAGAGGTAGAGCGATTTTTGGGTTGACTTCATTACTTCTATTGGCAAGCAAATTTTGCATGCGAATGTTATCACTTTTTGCTCTTAAGCGCTTTTGCACCTTTTCTATGGCCTGAGATAGTTCCAGAATATCTACAGGTTTAAGCAAATAGTCGAGAGCACAGAATTTAACGGCTTTTACGCCATACTGATTGTATGCAGTTACAAATATGACTTCGAAATTGATCTCCTCAAAACTCTCTAACAGTGAAAATCCATCGCCACCAGGCATTTCAATATCTAAAAAAACTAAATCAGGACGGTGTTCTATAATGGCCTTTCTTCCCTCAATAGCGGATGAACACTGAGCAATAACATTAACTTCCGAACAATATTCCAATAGAATTTTTGCTAGGTTTTCACGGTTGCTTTTTTCATCTTCGATGATGATTGCTTTTATCTGCATAATTATTCGACAGGAATTGTTAGTGTTATTTTGGTGCCTTTTGTTTGTTCTATTTCGCTTCTGTTTTCTACTTTCAGCCGGAGCTGAGTATTCAGCTGTGAATTTAACAAGTTCAATCGATCTTCCGATAATTTCATAGCCAATCCATTGCCATTGATTTTTTTTGAAGCGTTTATTCCTATTCCATCATCTGTAATTTCGCATTGTAAAACGCCTTTGTTTTTAGTGAAGTTGATGTTTACTTCTCCCTCGCCAATTGGTGTAATTCCATGAATTACTGCATTCTCTACAAAGGGTTGAATAAGCATACCAGGAATCTCTTCCGTTTCCGGATCAATATTATCAACTATGGTGATATTGAATTGAAAATTTACACGTAATTGTTCCAGTTCCAGATAGTGTTTTAATAAATCCAGTTCATGAGCCAGAGTTATTAGTTGTTTGTTCGAATTATTCAGCACCATACGCATAAGGCGTGCAAAACGGGAGAGATACAGATTGGCTTTTTTAATTTTGTTGTGATTAATTAAATTTTGAATAGACCCCAAGGCATTAAAAATGAAATGTGGGTTCATTTGTGAGCGAATGGCCTTCAATTCCAATTCGATAATTTTACGCCGGGTTTCCTCTCGTTTAGCAATTTGCCTCGAACGAATACGAATTACTAGCAAGGATAAACCTCCAAATCCTATTGCGCTTGCTAGTACAATAAGCCAAAGCCGACTGTTGTCGGCTTTAGAAATGGGTTGATTTAAAGAATTAAAATAGTCATCAAGTAATTGGGGCAATTTATGCCCAGTGCTTTGTATAATAAATCCAACATTATTATCTAAAATATTATGGTTTTTATCCAAAAGTAAAGTTCGTTTATTATCTATTAATTTAAATCTAGAGAAATATTCAGAATCCTTTTTTGAAAGATAGATGTATGTAAAGTGTACGGTATCGTTACTTATAGTCTCTTTCATTTCGTCCTTCGCAAAATGTGGACGAATTAGGATGTAATTTATTTTATTGATTGCATCTTTTGAATTAAGCACTCTTGTTACTTCCTCTTTTTGATAGGAGTTGCTTATGCCATAATATGTAGATATATCAATAATACTAAATTCGTTTTTAGGGATGGTATGTTTTTTACCATCAATATCAGTAATTTCTGAAAATGGAAATGGATTTCCATTTTTGATATAGTTCATTTCTTGAATGGTACCATCAAGAGCATTTGAAAGTGAGGTGTTTCCGGGAAGTAATTTGAAATCCTCTAATTCATCTTTAATTATCGATTGATTTCCTTTCAATATTTCGGTTTCCAAAAGTTTGTAAACGGAGTAATAATAGGGGTAACCCACGTATTGCATCCCAGCAAAAAGAATGTTTTCTTTAAAATTGGCTTTATTATATCTCCTACCTCTCTCATAAAGAAAAGTAGAATGTTTTAGCTCTAGAAAGCTCACAATAAATTTGTGGTAATTTGGAGAGCAAGGATCGATTAGACCATGAGGTTGTATGTTATCAAGATGGTTTAGAAAGAATCGGGCGTTTTCATTGGCTTTGTCTGAGTCGTATGCCTCATTATGTAGTTGGTTAAACATTTTCTTCTGTTCAATAAGCCCTAGGCTATGTATGTACCATGATGCAATGAGATATTTTGATTCACTAGTAATAAAG
>JADGFH010001040.1 GCA_016743925.1 Labilibaculum sp. | reverse complement strand
TTAAAGCTTATCTTAAGAGCTTTTAGAAGTTGAGTTTGAGTAATTATTATAGTTATTAACAGGTAAATAGCCAGTGACACAAAGTTTTGAACATACCCACAAGTTTCTTTGCGTCAGGACAAATCGCTTCCGATGGAATGAAAAACATGGCCGAAACAGGTGGAACCTCTCCTCTTGATAACGAAATTACAGCTATCGTAAATTCAGGTAATGCAAATCAATTAATTAAAAAGGGAGGATTAGGTACAGGATCGTCGAAAATCTCTTTTGAATTAAATATGAACAAAGACTTTCCATTGGTAAGTTTGGTAAGCATGATTGCTCCCAGTCCTGATTGGTTTGTTGCGATAGAAGATGTTAATTTATTCGTAAACAATGCCTTTGTTGAAGAATTAACGGTTGAAACTGAAGCCTATGATTCTGGAACCGACAGTGGAAGTACTTTCGCTTCGAGCAATAGCGCCACAAATCCTGCCGTAAATATTTTCAAGATTACTACTGCTCCATTAGGCGATGGAACAAGCGTGACGCCAGCTTTGGTAAGTATTAAATTTGAAAAAATAACAGCTGAAATGTAGTTGAATAAAAACACAAAAGGCTGTCAATAAACATCGACAGCCTTTTTAGAATTAAATAAATAATAAATCACCTCCGAATGAAAGGCTGATTTGTTATTCCATTTTATTTCGATCAAACTTGTTCTTCCTGTAACTGATTTTCAACCTCTTTTTTTGCATCTACAACAGGAGCTTTCGCTTTTTTATTTTGGACAACAACTGGCTTACGAACCTTTTTTAAAATATGAGTAAACTTATATTCATCAGCCATTGAAGGATTTGCTTTCAGGACCAATTTTCCTGTTTTAGCGATATCACTCAACATTTTCCAAAGTGTTGTGAATTCAGCATTGTTATCAACAACCAATTGCTTTCTTTCACTCAATTTTCCCTCTTGAACCAAGTTCAGATCATAAGCCTTTTTACTCATAACACCAAGTTCTGTTCCTAATTCTTCTTTGTATCCTTTCGCTTTTAGCGCTTCTAAATTATCAGTAATATTCTTCTGAAGAATTTCTGCCTTCATTGTGAATCCTTCTACATTTCTTCTTCGAAGTTCTTTCTTCACCTCTTTCACTCCAAACTTTGAATATGGGATATTCAAGCTTTTATTTGCTCGTTGAGCATAAGCAGCAATTAAATCTAAATTTGGTTTAATATCATCCAACACTTGATATAACTCTTCAGTGATTTTTGATATTTTACCCGTTAAACTAGCAGAATGAACAAGTTTTAATACTGTTTCAATCTGAGCCACAACAGATGTTTTAAACTCATCGTTGTATTCTGCAGAAAATTCTTCAAATTTAGTGCGATCACGATTAAATAATTGCAGAAGTAATTCACCTACTACAGGTAATTCTTCTTGTTTGAATTTAAAATAAGTAGACATTTTAAAATTATTGATTTTGTTAATACTATATTGAAAAAATTGATTAATCTTAATTCAAAACTCCTCACATATCCAACAAATAATTTATACTCTCACTCCATCTTCATCAAACCACTTACCTTTATTCTAAGCTAAAAAATAAGCGTTATTCTTATTCCCTTAAGCGTTTTCAGTCGTCCCTTTTCCAATTACAACATTCCCTTAACGAATTTCAGTCCTCCCTTTGCCATTTACAGTCCTCCCTTAACGAATTTCACTTCTCCCATTGCCAATTTCATACCTCCCTTAAGCATTTTCAACTTTCCTTTATTGATGTATTTCCAATTTGATAAATATTTTAACTATTTAATTACCATATACAAAAGAATATACTTTCAAAACATCAAAAAACTATACTTAATTGCATTAATTTTTATTATGCAACACACTAATTTAAATCTTTTGTATTTATATGTCAAGCTTTTAAGTGAAATTATTTTAAACAAATTATAACAATTATTTATAGAGACACTATGTCTACTGATA
>JADGFH010001039.1 GCA_016743925.1 Labilibaculum sp. | reverse complement strand
ATGCCGGGACTGTTTCCCGAACGCACAAGTTAATCGGGAGAATAGATACCTGCTTGAACATGGTGGACAACTAAACGCTGCTGCAACACATTATGCTATTCCATTAGAAAATTGGCTAGACTTATCAACCGGCATTAATCCAAATGGATGGCCAGTACCTTACCTTTCAGCAACTGCTTGGGCAAGATTACCAGAAATAAATGATGGTTTAGAACAAGCCGCACAAGCCTATTATGCAACATCACATTTATTAGCCTGTGCTGGTTCACAAGCCATTATTCGTTGAATAAGGAAGTAGGATGTGATAGTAAATATAGTGATGAGAAAAAGACAGATATTTTTAATTCTAAATACAAGAACCATTGGATGACATGGAGTGGTGAAATTCTCTTACTAGAAGCTGATAATGCTGCATTAAATATAGATGGTATAGGGATACAAGACCTTCAAATAACATTTGACGATAAAAAGGCAGGGTATGATCTAAAAATAGGTGATACCATTAAAGTGAAATTTGTCATGAAATATGGGGGAGGTTGTTTCTTAGCATTTATTGGGGAATTGGCATCTATTGTTAAATAACAATTAGATCGTTGCCCAACAACAAGTTGATAATAAAATATTAGTTGTACTAAACCAAGCGCACTAATGTTGAGTATAATTTCTGAAAACTTCGGAAAACTTCGGAAAACTTGTTACTTATTATTCTATTAGGATAATGGGGACTTGCTTGAACATGGTGGGCAAGGTATATAAGTGGTAGCGTCATACATCATTAATCGGTGCATTTCACTTTTTCTAGTCAGTGTCAGCTAACCAGAAAATATAGGAAGTGAGGCTTTAGCCTCACATATTATGGGCTAAAGCCCAGTTTCCAAAACTTTAAGATAGATAAATCAGTCATAATAGTGTTAAGTACAACGAATATATCTTAGCTAATCATGTTCAAAATGGGTGAAGTAATCTCTACTTACCAACAAAATTTGTGTATATTTACCCGATCAGTTTGCCGTTATTTAAGAGTTCCTTTAAATAAAGCCTTTGCATACCTTCTGGTACTCTCAATTTTTGATCATTTGTAACAAATGTTTTGCAATTTTGATTTATGGCTGTTGCCATATGGATAGCATCAGGAAGTTTTAAACTTAACTCATTTCTTAGACTTGCAGAATTTATAAGTATTTCTCTTGATACTGGTTTTACTTTTAAAACATCGCTGGTTTGTATATGTTGCTTGAACTGTTCTATAGCCTCTTGGTTTCCGTCTTTTATTGGTTTAACTAAACATTCTGCTAATGTCAGCTCACTTGTAACAACTAAAATATTATTGTTAGCTATATAATGTAGTAAACTAGATAATAATTCTTGATATTCTTCATATCCGTCTATTATGTATATAAATACATTGGTATCAAAATATACAGGAGCTTTTATTAGTTCCATTCGTTTCTTAATTCTTGTATAAATTTATCAGCTTCGCTAGGAGAAGAAAAAGCTCTATGATTTTTATTTGCTCCCAACATAGATAAGAGAGGATTATGTACTTCTTTAGTCATATAGTTAAGTAACGATTTTTTAAAATCCGGTATTTTTTTTATTTCTTCAATAGAAATAAAGATACCGACTGGTCTTTTTCTTTTTATTATAAGAACTGGTTCGTGTTGAGCTGTATCTATAAATACACCAAAATATTTTTTAGCTTCTTTAGCTGTCATTACTTTCATATTCATATCCTTAAATGAAATTTAATTAAGGAATATTATAGCAAATAATTTTTTTTAATTCAATATTTTAAATAAAAAAAGAAGGCTTCAGCCTCACATATTCTGGGCTAATGCCCAGTTTCCAAAACTTTAAGATAAACTAGGAGAATAGATACTTGCTTGAACATGGTGGACAACTAAACGCTGCTGCAACACATTATGCTATTCCATTAGAAAATTGGCTAGACTTATCAACCGGCATTAATCCAAAT
>JADGFH010001038.1 GCA_016743925.1 Labilibaculum sp. | reverse complement strand
GGGCTAGGAAAATCCCACATCGAGAAGATTATTTAAAATTGTTTTAAGAATTTAAGAGAATTTTTACTTTCTGAAACAAAATGGTAAGTTGCGCAGAACTTGATTCTCCATTTGCTAAAAATTGAATTTTACCTTCCCGGTCCAAAAGAAATAAATAACATAGCTTTTTGTCTTGCACATCAAAGTAAGTAAAATAACGATCTAACGGTCCGTAATAGGTCATTACATTTTTATGCATACTTTCTACAATTCCTCCTCTCATTCCATTATCAATATATCCTGATATCCAAGAATAAAAATTACTAATCATAGGTATTTCTAAAAATCGGAAATCAGAATCATTGCTGAATTCTTGCATTAAAGGAGTGGTCCAGCTATCAACTTGGGGCTGGGTGCCTCTTTTAAAAGCAACGATTAAAATGCTAACTTTTCCTTTGCAATGTTCTGGGATAGTGATTTTTTTATAGGACAACAAATCTCCCGTGATTTCGGGAAATGAATCACCTATTTGAAGTTTTTGCGCAATAAGCACAGGAGTTAAGAATAAGCTAATCATTAAAATCAGAACAGCTGGTTTAATCATGGTTTTTTATTCTTTATAATGATTTTGGACTATTTTAAAAGTTCTTTTTGATAATTGATTTCGGTCTGAAAACGTTTTTTCTTTTAAATATGCCTTTACCAGTTTATACAGTTCTGCTACCTGTTTGTATTCTTTGGTTTTTTTAAGAAAGGTTTTAGGCTTTCCAACGTATTGGCCAGGATTACGTTCAACAATAGGAGATAAGTTAATCCATTTTTGAGTTAGTGTAAATGTGATTTTTGCTTTTAGTCCCAGATCTGAATTTCCAAGAACGATATCTCCATCTTTATTGATTGTCCAAAAGTATTTTTCGGTATTTTTAATTAATTCTTCAAGCATAACATATAAATTTTTAGTTAATTCAGATGTAATCGTTAATTCGCTTATATAATTTATAAAAAAAATAGAACTTTTGCAGTAACTTTTGATCTTCAATTTTAAAGAAATACAATAATGATTTGTAATGTTGATTTTGGAAATTTAATGATTGTCTCGGATTTACATGGGAATGGTGATGATTTTCGTCAAGTACTGCGCGTATACGAGAAACTGAAAAAAGAGAAGAAGGCAGATTATTTGATTTTTTTAGGTGATTTAATACATGCTTATCCAGGTAAAAGAAAAGATGAATCTTTAGAGATGATTCAAAAACTAATTGAATTAGATACAAATAAGGAAGGTAACGATGTAATTTGTTTGCTAGGGAATCATGAGTTCGTACATATTTACCAAATTCCTTTACAACGTGGTAATTTAGAGTTTACATCATGGTTCGAGAACAGAATTAGAAAGGATAGAGAGAATATTGTACGCTTTTTTATGGATATGCCTCTTATGCTGAGAACTAAAGGTGGTGTTTTAATTAATCACTCTGGTGGTTCGAATCGATATGGATCTGAAGAAGAATATGGTTTTAATTGGATGAAAGAATATCAGCACAATGGCGATTTTGAGACTCATTTGAAAAATATTCATTCTTATAATCCTAAAATTGGCTCCGATTTTATGAAAACTGGCGAAGGTGATTTCTTATGGGATATACTAATGAATGGGAATGAAAGACAATATGGCGATGATTACTTGAAATATAATGATGACCTATTGAAATTGATGAGTGAGGATCGTAAAGATAAACCAATGAATACTTTAATAAGTGGTCATATTGGGGTAGCTTATGGTGCTGAAATATTAGGCGATAAGCAAATAAGAATTTGTACAAGCGCAGGATGTTTAGGAGATCTTGAAAAAAAATTCTTATTAATTAATGCCTCCCAAAAATATTCTGATGCATCAGAATTATTAGAGCATTGTAGAGATTTATATTGAGAAATTCATAATCAAACTATTTGGGAAAGGCTTCCAGACCTTGTCCTCGAAGCTGTAATGGAGCTTTTC
>JADGFH010000257.1 GCA_016743925.1 Labilibaculum sp. | reverse complement strand
AGCTGGAACTGGTAAAACCTTACTAGCCTTAGCTACTGCTTTGCAACAAATAGACATGTACGATCAAATTTTTCTTGCACGTCCTATCGTAGCACTTGCTGATAAAGATTTAGGTTATTTACCAGGTGATGCAAAAGAAAAAATTGGTCCTTACATGCAACCTCTTTTCGACAATCTAAGCGTGATAAAACACAAATTTAACATTCACAGCAAAGAATATCTTAAAATAGACGAGTTGCTTAAAGATGATCGATTACAAATAACTCCCTTAGCATATATCAGAGGCCGAAGTCTGTCAAACACTTTCTTTATTGTTGATGAAGCTCAAAACCTTACGCCTCATGAAATAAAAACGATTATAACTCGAGCAGGAGAAGGAACTAAAATGATTTTTACTGGAGATATTGAACAGATTGATTCTCCTTATTTAGATAAAAAATCAAATGGCTTGGCTTACCTATCAGATCGTATGAAAGGTCAGGATATTTTCGCTCATGTCAACCTTCTGAAAGGAGAAAGAAGTCATCTTGCAGATTTAGCGAGTAGTCTTCTATAAATGTATTAATTGGATTAGTGAGAAAATTCCTTTAAATTAATTACTACAAAATTTGAAAATATTGTTTCAGTAATTAATCTTGATATTATAATAACAATTCAAATTTATGTAGTAATTAATTTTCGGATACTGAAAACCAAAATGTACTCCTATGAAAATAATGAAATTTGCCGCCATTGATATCGGATCGAATGCAATCCGATTGCTGTTTATGCATGTGTTTGAAGAAGGTGGTAATACTCACTTTAAAAAATCCTCACTAATACGTGTTCCTATTCGTTTAGGAACAGATACTTTCATTGATAAATTTATTTCTCCTGACAAGGAAGAAAAACTGGTTAAAGCAATGAAAGCTTTTCGTAATCTTATGGAAGTTCATGAAATTGTGAACTTTCGAGCGTGTGCAACTTCTGCAATGAGAGAAGCTGCAAATGGGATTGATATCATTAAACGAATAGAAAAAGAAACCAATATTAACATTGACATTATTGCTGGAAAAGAGGAAGCAAGTATCATATTTGATAATAAAATAGCTGACAAACTAGACCCTTCTAAAGATTACTTATATGTTGATGTTGGCGGAGGTAGTACCGAGATAACTCTATTTTCGAAAGGGATTTGTACTTTTTCAGCTTCTTTTAACGTTGGAACAATTAAAATTTTACGCGATTGTGTTCCAAAAGGAGAATTCATTAGAATTAAAGAATGTTTGTTAGATATTTGTCCAAATTGTGAAAATATTGAGATCATAGGTTCTGGAGGAAATATCAACCGTTTGGTAAAACTCTCCGCACCGAAAAAGGAGAAATACTTAAGTTATCATGAGTTAAAATACATTTACGAAGAATTAAAACAATGCTCACAAGAAGAACTAATGATTGGCTATGATATGAATCCAGATAGAGCTGATGTTATTATTCCTGCAGCAACTATCTTCCTGAGTATTATGGAATGGGCTAAAGCAGATAAGATTCACGTCCCAAAAATCGGAGTAACCGATGGTATTGTTCATCAACTTTACAAAGAATATAAAACCAAGACACTATTAATTAGCTGAAAAAGCAATTCTTTTTTATAAATTTGCAACTTAATTAATTTTGATATTTTGAACTATTTCAATACGGCTTTGAAATGGTTCATTCATTTTAGCAGTGAGCTGATTTTCAGCTCCTCACAATTCATCAGCAAGAAGGGGAGAAAATATGTTGCAAGGTAAAAAAGTTGCATTCTACACATTAGGTTGTAAGCTTAATTTTTCTGAAACATCAACCATTGGTCGATCATTTAAAGAAATGGGCTTCGAAACAGTTAAGCATTCAGAAAAAGCTGATATTTATGTCATAAACACTTGTTCTGTTACCGACCAAGCAGATAAAAAATGCAGACAAGCTATTAAAAAGGTTATCAAAACCAATGCAAACGCATTTATAGCTGTAATTGGTTGCTACGCTCAATTAAAACCAGAAGAAATTTTATCTATTCCTGGTGTTGATTTGGTGCTTGGTGCAAATGAGAAATTCAATATTCATAAATATATTGACCATCTTGAGAAGAAAGGAACTGGAGAATTACATCCTTGTGAAGTAGGATCTGTAAAAGATTTCCACACTTCTTATTCAATGGGAGACAGAACACGCTGCTTCCTAAAAATTCAAGATGGATGCAATTACTACTGTACTTATTGCACAATTCCTTACGCAAGAGGAAACAGTCGCAACAATAGCATAAATGAAACTGTTGAACAAGCTAGAAAAGTAGCGGAACAGGGCGCTAAAGAAATCATACTAACAGGAGTAAATATAGGTGATTTTGGAAGAAGCACTAAGGAAACCTTTCTTGATCTAATTAAAGAACTTGAGAAAGTAGAAGGGATTTGCCGATTTCGAATTTCTTCCATTGAACCCAACTTACTAAGCAATGAAATTATCGAATTCGTAGCCAAGTCGGATAAGTTCGTAAATCATTTTCACATTCCTCTACAAGCAGGATCAAACAAGGTTTTGAAACTGATGAAAAGAAGGTACGATAGAGAATTGTTTGCACAGCGAATCGAAAAAATTAAATCGCTTCTACCCGATGCCTTTATTGGTGTTGATGTAATAGCCGGTAGCCGAGGAGAAAACGAACAGGACTTCGACGAAGCTCACCGATTCATTAATGAATTACCTATTAGCCAACTTCATGTTTTCCCTTATTCGGAAAGACAAGGAACAAAAGCTCTTGAAATTAAAGAATCGGTTCCCGTTCCCGAAAGAAAACGCAGAGCAAAAATGCTTCAAAACCTTTCAGAGAAAAAATTAAGAGCATTTTATGAAGAAAATATCGGTAAAGAGGAAGAAGTGCTTTTTGAAGGCTATAATGACAAAGGGAAAATGTACGGATTTACAAAAAATTACATTAAAGTAGAAATACCTTACAAACAAAACTATAGTAACGAGTTAGCTTTTGTTAAATTGCATGAAATTAATTCAAATGGTAATGTTACCGGATTATTAGTCGACGAAAATCAATTTCAATTCAAACCAATTCTTGAATAATTTACCATACTATGATCAATCTTAAGGAACTTTGTTTTAAAACAAACGACATTGCTCGTAAAGTTGGAGCCTTTATTAAGGAGCAACAAAGTAAAATCAAATCCGATGTAATTGAAGTTAAGGGAATACACGATTTTGTAACTTATGTAGATAAAACTGCCGAAGAACAAATCGTTGCTGAACTGAAACTAATTCTTGCAGATGCTGGCTTTATCGCCGAAGAAGGGACAGAAACCTTCAGAGCTGAAAGATACAACTGGATTATTGATCCTTTGGATGGAACAACCAACTACATTCATGGTCTATCTCCTTTCGCGGTAAGTATCGCTTTAATGGAATATGACGAAATTGTTTTGGGTGTTGTTTATGAAATTAGTCTTGACGAATGTTTTTACTCGTGGAAAGGTGCATCAAGTGCATTCTTGAATGGCATAACAATTCAAGTCTCTAATGCAAAAACGATTGATTCAAGTTTAATTGCGACAGGTTTTCCATATTACGATTACGACCAATTGAAAGCTTTCATGGCTTCATTGGAATATTTTATTATCAATTCGCATGGCGTTCGTCGTCCAGGTTCAGCAGCTACCGATTTAGCTTATGTTTCTTGCGGGAGATTTGAGGCCTTTTATGAATATAGTCTTCAGCCTTGGGATGTTGCAGCAGGTTCATTTCTGGTTCAACAAGCAGGAGGAAAAATTTGTGATTTTACGGGAGGTACTAATTTCATTTTTGGAAAAGAAATCATTGCGAGTAACGCCTTAGTTTTCGATGAATTTAGAAGTACTGTTAATAGGTACATGGTGAAGTAAAATTGTCATTTTTTTTGTACTTTCAGCGCATATTTAAAATATTCAAAATTTATAATGATAAAATTTCTGTCCTATATTGTTTACGGATTGATTAGATTGATCAGTTATCTTCCCTTTCCAGTTCTTTATGTTTTTTCAGACATCGTATTTTTCTTTGTTAACTACATTCTTCGCTATAGAAGAAAGGTAATTACAGACAATCTTAAAAATTCGTTTCCCGAAAAATCGGACGAAGAGATTCGTAGGATTAGAAAAGAGTTCTATAGCCATTTCTGCGACACATTTATTGAAACAATTAAACTTTGGACTATAAGTGAAAAAGAAATGAAGAAACGCTGTAAATTTCTTAATCCTGAGATATTTGACAGATACAAGGAACAAAATAAAAACGTTATTACGATTTTAGGTCACTATGGAAATTGGGAATGGTTAACCTCTTTTGCTCTTTGGAGAGATGCAAATTACCTGCCAGTATACAAACCTCTCCATAACAAGGTTTTTGATAATATGTTTCTTAAAATAAGAAAACGTTTTGGTGCCAAACCTGTTGCAAAAGACGATACTTTGCGTACCATGATAAGGTATCGTAATGAAAAAAAACTATCTGCAACTGTTTTAATTGGTGACCAAACTCCTAAGAAAAAAAGCATCAGTTACTGGATTAAATTTTTAAATCAGGACACTGCTATTTTGATTGGAACAGAGAGAATTGCTAAAAAACTCGATCAAGCCGTTGTTTTTATTAAAATGAATAAGATAAAGCGAGGATATTACGAAGTTGACCTTATTCCTCTTTTCGATAATCCTAAAGAAACAGCAGAGTTTGAAATAAGTGAAAAACACACTCGTGTTCTTGAAGATATTATTAAAGAAAATCCAGCTTATTGGTTATGGTCACACAAGCGTTGGAAGCATAAGAAAGAAACAGCTGAATGAATAAAATAGCAGTAGTAATATTAAATTGGAACGGTAAAGGTTTACTTGAAAAGTTTTTGCCTTCAGTTGTTGAATATTCACAAAGAGAATGGGCAGAGGTTATTGTTGCTGATAATGATTCAACAGATGACTCTATATCCTTTTTAAAGAGTGAATACCCAAACATTCAGTTAATTCAACTAGAAAAAAATTATGGGTTTGCTGAAGGATACAATAGAGCATTAGATCAATTATCGCATACCTATTTTGTTCTTCTAAATTCGGATGTTGAAGTTAGTGCCAACTGGCTTGATCCTATTTATGAAACCTTTGAGAACAATGCTGAAGTTGCAGCAGCACAACCAAAAATAAAAGCTTACCATCAGAAGGATACTTTTGAGTATGCTGGTGGCGCTGGTGGTTTCATTGACTATCTAGGCTATCCTTTTTGCAGAGGTAGAATACTTGATAATATAGAGGTTGACAACAAGCAATACGATTCGCAAAAAGAAATATTCTGGGCTAGTGGAGCATCTTTATTTATAAGATCTGAAGTATACAAAACTGCAGGAGGATTAGATGCTGACTTTTTTGCCCACATGGAGGAAATTGATTTGTGTTGGCGAATTAAAAATCGCGGTCACAAGATCATCGTAGAACCAAAATCAACAGTTTATCATGTTGGTGGAGCCACTCTACCAAATCATAGTTCAAGAAAATTATTTCTTAATTTTCGTAACAACCTTTTCATGTTACACAAGAATTTACCAAGAAATAAGCTTTACACTACATTTCTTACCAGAATGATACTCGATGGTGTTGCTGCCCTAAAATTTCTATTTGGAGGTGAATTTTCGCATTTTTCAGCAGTGTTTAAAGCGCATATGTCATTTTATGCGAGCCTTTCAAAATTTAGAAAAAAGAGGAAAAGCCTGCTCCTACATGTAAGCACAAATAATCATTCTGAAATATATCAAAACAGTATTATTTTTGATTATTACTTGAGAAAAAAACAGCATTTCACTGACTTAAACTTCTAATTAGCAAAGCGATTAACTATGTGTTGAAAACTTTAAACCGATAATAGCCACTAGAAGTAATAGTAAAAAAAAGACTCTAGCGAAATGGACAGGTTCACCAAATAGAACAATACCTAATATCGCTGTTGAAAAAGCACCAATACCTGTCCAAACAGCATAAGCTGTTCCAATAGGTAAATTCCTAATGGCTAAAGCAAGAAAATACAGACTAATTGCCATTGCAACAATTGTAATCACACTTGGCCATAACTTAGTGAAACCTTGTGTGTACTTCAATCCAATAGCCCAAACAGCTTCAAACAAACCGGCTATTATTAAATAAATCCACGCAGTAGACATAAGCTATAATTTTTCAATTACTTGTTCTAAACAAATTCCTCTTGATCCTTTAATTAGAATGTACTGATTCTGCAAATTAGCCTTTTCAAGCACTTCAATTAAATCGGTTGTTTTTGCAAAGGTCTGAAATTGATCATTTACATTTACCTTGCAAAACATATCACCTACCAAATAGACATCTTGCAATTGTTTTTCTTTAATAAGCTCTAACAAATTAGTATGTTCTATTTCAGCATCCTTGCCTAATTCTAACATATCACCTAAAATCAACACTTTGTTTTTACGGGTCATGTTTGCAAAATTCTCAACCGCTACTTTCATACTGGTTGGATTAGCATTATATGCATCTAAAAACAAAACATTCTTTTCAGTTTGCTTCAGCTGAGACCTATTATTACTTGGCAAGTATTCTTCCAGTGCATCTTTTATCTCGATCTCTTCAATTTCAAAAAATCGCCCCAAAGTGACTGCCGCTAGTGCATTTTCAAAATTATAAGCTCCAATCAATTTGGTCTTCACATACAACTTACCAATTTTAGGAGATCTTAATTCTAAAACTAAATACGGTTCAGCTTGCAAAAACTTCGCCTTGCTATATGCAACCTCATTGTTTCCGTAACTAATAATTTCTTGATCATGTAGCATATCTTTTAAGAGTGGATTATCCGTATTAACGAATACTTTTCCTTTCACTTTATGCATGTAATCATATAATTCCTTTTTTGTCTTTACCACTCCTTCAAAAGATCCAAAGCCTTCTAAATGTGCCTTTCCTACATTCGTTATCAATCCTAAATTAGGTTCAGCAATCTCACACAAGAACTTAATTTCCTCGGGATGGTTTGCACCCATCTCAACAATACCAAACTCGGTATCATGCTTCATGGAAAGCAGTGTTAAAGGCACTCCAATATGATTGTTAAGGTTTCCGACGGTAGCAACAGCATTAAATTTCTTTTTTAACACCTCGAAAATTAATTCTTTTGTCGTTGTTTTACCGTTTGTTCCGGTTATGGCTAAAATTGGAATATCTAATTCTCTTCGGTGTGTACGAGCCAAATCCTGCAAACAAGTCAACACATCATTTACTAAAATAAAACGATCATCAATCGCATATTCTTTCTCATCTATAATTGCAAAACGGCAACCTTTTTCAACTGCAGATAAGGCAAACTTATTACCATTAAAATTATCGCCTTTTAAGGCAAAGAAAAGTGAGTCCGATACAATTTTTCGAGTATCCGTAACAACCAGTGGATACTGCTTAAAAAGACGATAAATTAGAGCTATTTCCATGCTATTTTATTCTGAAATTATTCAACAAACGAAATTAGCAAATTCCAACAAAAAAACCCCATCCTTTCGAGATGGGGTTTTAATTTTATATAAGATAACTACTTTGTTCTTTGATTTGCAGGATGTCCTACATGCGTCATCGCACATCTGAATCCGATATCATCACGAGCTTCTTTTTGATTTAAAAAGCGACGTGCACTTGGTGACAGCCAGAAAGCACGATCTTTCCAAGAACCACCCTTGTATACACGAGAATCATCAGTTACCATAGAGCTGAAATCACTACCATCCTGACCTCTACCTTGGA
>JADGFH010000256.1 GCA_016743925.1 Labilibaculum sp. | reverse complement strand
TAATAGTAGAATTTTTGTTGGTAGCTCAATACAATTTACAAATGAAACAGTAGTTGGAGATATATTTAATTGGACATTTGATGGAGGAAGTCCTGAAATAAGTACTGAGGAAAATCCAATTGTTACATATAACGCAAAAGGCAGATATAAAGTAAGTTTGGAAGTTACAAATCCAGAAGGTACTGACACAAAATCGGAAGAAGGATATGTTGCTGTATTTGAAGCTGGTGGTTGGGCTGAATTCGTTTACCCAGAAATTCATTTTACAAATGAAAGTTTAGGCGGCAATGGTGCATTGTATGCACAATTGATTCCTAACGAAGAAGAATTTATTAAAAATGTATGTTTAAGAGTTTGCCAACAATTATTTAAAAGTCCCGATGAAGTAAACACAATTACTGATATTACTTACACTGTGAAAGACGATCCAACACTATCAGCTAAAGGAGGAACTCCACCTCATATTAATATTCATTTTAGTTCAAGTTATCTAATGGGTCAAAAAAATGCTGGTTTGTCTGATGCAGATTTGATTAAAGAAATTGAAGGTGTACTAATCCACGAAATTACTCATGGTTATCAATATGAACCCCTTGGAGGTTCTTATACAGGAGGAACTGACTTTTATGGATTCATTGAAGGTACTGCGGACTTTGTTAGATATGTAGAAGGTTTCGATTCTACTTCTAGGCGTCAAGCTGGAGGAAACTGGCTTGATGGTTATACAACTTCAGCTTTCTTTATGGACTGGTTACATTCTAAGGATAATGACTTTATTTATAAATTTAACCAATCATGTAGCCTAATTGATCCTTGGACTTGGGAAAAAGGAATACAGTTAATTTTAGGCAAAGACGCTTCTATTAACACATTATGGGATGAATACCAAGCGGATATTGCATCTGGTAAAATTCTTCAAATTGATGAAGAGTTAAAGCTATATAGAGAAAATAAAGATACTGGTGGTGAGGAAGAAGGCCCTAAAGTAGACGTGACAAATAGTGCTGTTACTATTACTTATGATACTGATTTCGACTCTCCATCTGGTGAATCTGTTGAAAAATTAATTGATAATGATTTAGGATCAAAATTCTTAACATTTACAGATAAAACTTGGGTGCAATTTGATTTTGAAGAATCATCTACCATCACTTCATACACACTTACCTCAGCAAATGATGCACCAGGAAGAGATCCTAAAAGCTGGAAATTATTGGCTAGTAATGATGCAACCACTTGGGTGGAAATTGATGCCAGAACGGGTAATTCATTTACAGAAAGAGCCGAATTGAAGACATTCTCTTTCCAGAATAGCGATGCTTTTAAATTGTACAAATTTGAATTTCAAAATACAGATGGAGATATTTTTCAATTGGCAGAGATTGAAATGCTAGGAGTGATCACTGATAATAGGCCAATTGTAGATGTTACAGATGAAAATTGTGTTGCCACTTACAATACTGACTTTGATGCTCCAGTAGGTGAATCTATCGAGAAATTAATTGATAATGATTCAGGATCAAAATTCTTGACATTTTCAGATCACACTTGGGTTGTATTTACGTGTGAAAAATCATCAGAAGTTAGTTCATATACGCTTACCTCGGGAAATGATGCCACAGGAAGAGATCCAAAAAGCTGGAAATTTTATGGAAGTAACGATGGAAGTGCATGGGTAGAGCTTGACTCACAAACAGATAATGCCTTCACAGGTAGAAACGAATTGAAAAAATTTGAATTCAAGAATACGGATTCCTACAAATCATACAAATTTGAATTTCAAAATACAGATGGAGATATTTTTCAATTATCTGAAGTGGAATTATTAGGTAAAATGTCAAAATAGTAAAAACTTAAATTAAGAATCTTAGTAATTTTTTAGAGCTGAACTTTCGTTCAGCTCTAATTTTCACATTTTTTCATACACACAATGTTCAAATCAGTATATATATTCAAAGTATTATCCGCAATACTGTTGCTATGCCATAGCCTAACTGGGTATACACAAATAAAACGATCTGAATTTAAAGAACCAGCAATAGAATTTATGAATTTAGATTCCACTGCAAAAGGCTCTCTATATCTCGAAATAACAAAAAAACCAGAAGCTGTCATTAAAGAAACTTGCTTTAAAGTCTGCACTATTTTATATCGCCACATTAATGAAATACCTAATGTCGAAACAATCAAATACACTGTTTCTGATTACGATGGTGTATCAGCCAAGGATGGATATCCACCTATTATAGACATTGCGTTTAGTTCAAGTTATTTAGAATCAAATTTTAATAAAACAGAACAAGATTCGGCTAAGATGCTAAACGAAATAATCGGTGTTTTATCTCATGAATTGACACATGCATACCAATGGGATGATGGTGGTAGATATAGCGAAATTGGAGGTGTTATTGAAGGAATAGCCGATGCAGTAAGAACCATGCTTGGTTATAAAGATTACAATTCTAAGAAACCAGGAGGTAGTTATAAGGATGCATATTCAACTTCTGCATTCTTTTTTGTATGGATTGAAAGAAATATCCATAAAGATTTTATTTATGAGTTAAATCAAAGTATGCTTGCCAACGATAGTGTGAAATGGACGAGGCAACAAGTCAAGCTTATTACAGGAACTTCAGTAGATGACCTTTGGAAGCAATATCAACAAAACATGCACCTGGACACTATTGAAATTTAGAATCTTTTTTCTGAAAAAAATATAACAAAATGAATTTACCAATCAACAGAATAGTACTCATTTTTATTATCTCCTTCCTTTTTTTTAATTGTTCTCAAAAAATGGAAACGGCATCATCTTTACAGGAAGATTACGGTAAATACGTAAACCCACTTGTAGGGACATTAGGAGAAGGAAATACTTACCCTGGGGCACAAGTTCCTTTTGGTATGGTGCAATTAAGTCCCGACACAGAAAGATGGAACTGGGGAGCAGCTTCAGGTTATGAATATTCTGACAGTACCATTTATGGCTTCTCAATGACTCACTTACATGGCACTGGGATTCCAGACCTAGGAGATATTTTATTTATGCCTACAGAAGGTAAGTTGCATATTCAAAGTGGAAAGAAAGATCTTTCAGAGCCAGGCTATTTATCTCGTTTTTCTCACAAAAATGAATTGGCAGAAACGAATTACTATTCTGTATTATTGGATGATTATAATATTAAAACAGAACTAACTGCTACCAACAGAGCAGGCTTAATGCGTTTCACTTTTCCAAAATCGGATAGTGCCCATATCGTATTAGATTTAAGCCACGTATTACGTCATAAAGTAATTTGGTCGAATATTAGAGTAGAGAATGACTCTACAATAACAGGAATGCACCAGGTAAAAGGATGGGCTAAAGAACGCTATGTTTATTTTACTGCAAGATTTTCTCGCCCATTTGATGAAATACGTATTTTCTCCAATAAGAAAGAGGAAAAATACAATTCATATAAAACCTATCGATTTAAAAGTAGTGTAGAAACTGCTGGTCCTGATATTCAATTTGTCGCTGATTATAAGACTGAAGCTTCAGAACAAATACTCGTAAAAGTTGGCATCTCAGCTATAAGTACAGCAAATGCCATGAAAAATTTGGATGCTGAAATTGTAGATTGGAATTTCAATCGAGTAAAAGAAGATGGTAAAAAACTCTGGAACAAAGAACTTTCTAAGTTTGAAGTGAAGGGAACTCAGGAACAAAAGGAAACTTTTTATACTGCTGCTTACCATGCCTTCATGTCGCCAACAAATTATTTCGATGTAGATCGTTCTTACCGTGGATTTGACCAGAACATCCATAAAGCAATAAACTTCGACAATTATACTGTATTCTCTCTTTGGGATACTTATAGAGCAACACATCCATTATTTTGCCTAACTCAGGCAGATCGAAATGCTAACATGATTAATTCGATGTTGGAACACTACAAACAAAGCCCAGACAAATTACTTCCCGTTTGGTCATTCTGGAACAATGAGACCTGGTGTATGATTGGTTACCACGCTGTTCCTGTAATCGTAGATGCCTATTTCAAAGGCGTTAAAGGTGTCAATTGGGAACTAGCATACGAAGCGTGTGTTCATGCAGCAACACACCCACAATACGATGCCACTCAAGAATTCGAAAAACTGGGCTATGTCCCTTACGATATAGAAAATGAATCCGTTTCTAAAACGCTGGAATATGCCTACGACGACTACTGTATCGCTCGAATGGCTAAAGCATTAGGGAGAAACGAAGATTATAAACGTTTTTCAAAACGTGCCATGTCTTATAAAAACCTTTTTGATCCTGAAATTGGATTAATGCGACCTAAGGATAGTAATGGCGAATGGATGCCAAATTTTGATACACACTACTTCAAACATATGGGAGCCTTTACCGAAGGAACTACATGGCAATATACATGGACAGTTCCTCATGATGTGCATGGATTAATTGATAGTTACGGTGGTAATGAAAACTTCACCAGCAAGTTAGATTCTGTTTTTGCAAGCAATAACGACAAAGACTATTTAGGTGTTGATGATATACATGGTAGAATTGGTGAATATTGGCATGGCAATGAACCAAGTCATCATATCAGTCACCTATATAGCTATGCAGGACAAGCATGGAAAACTCAAGAGCTAACTCGAAAAATTATTGCAACACAATATGGCAATAAGCCAGGTTCATTGTGTGGAAATGACGACTGTGGCCAAATGTCAGCTTGGTATATCTTTAATGCCATGGGATTTTATCCAGTCTGTCCAGGTAGCGATGAATACATCATAACATCGCCAGCTGTTCCTTCAGTTACAATGAATATGAGTAACGGCAACAGTCTTGAAATTAATACACAAAATTATTCTGAAACAAATGTTTATATCCAGTCCTTAAATATTAACGGTAAAGAATGGAATAAAACATGGTTATCTTACAATGATATTATGGGTGGAGGTAAAATGGAGTTCATTTTGGGAGATAAACCAAATAAAAATTGGGGCTCTTCTGAAAAGGTCGCACCACCTTCATTCTCAGATAAAAAATAAACAAGCATTATGAGCCATGTTCATTACGATAATAAACATGGCATATAAAAAAAGTAAACTCAAAAATAAACTGATATGAAGTCGCTGACTTATTTTCTTATTACAACATTAGGTATATTAAGTTATTACAACTTAAGTGCCCAGGATAAGGATCTGACACAATACGTCGATCCCTTTATCGGAACACAGGAAATGGGACATACATTCCCAGGTGCGTGTGCCCCTTTCGGTATGGTTCAGCTTAGTCCTGATACAGATAGTATCCTGTTTTCTAAAAAAGGAAAATACAATAAAGACGTTTACCGTTATTGTGCGGGATACCAATATACCGATAAATCCATAGTTGGGTTTAGTCATACCCATTTAAGTGGAACAGGTCATTCAGACCTGGGTGATTTTTTAATCATGCCAACAGTTGGTAAAGTTCAATACAATCCAGGAGCAATTGAAAATACAAAAAAAGGTTATCGTTCAATGTATCGAAAAGAGACTGAGAAAGCAGAACCGGGATACTATACGGTAGAATTGGATGATTATAAAGTTAAAGCTGAATTAACAGCAACACAACGTGTCGGCTTTCACCAATACACATTTCCTAAAACGGATGATGCCCATATAATTTTGGACCTTAATCATGGTATCTACAACTACGATGGCAAAGTGTTGTGGTCGACCATTAGAGTTGAAAACGACACTTTGGTTACAGGCTATAGAATTACTCGCGGTTGGGCTAGAACCAACTACCTGTATTTTGCAATTAGCTTCTCGAAGCCGATCAAAAATTATGGCTGTCAGAATAATGAAAAAATCACTTATAATGGTTTCTGGAGAAAGTTCGATGAGACAAAGAATTTTCCTGAAATGGCAGGTAAGGCTTTAACGGCTAATTTCGATTTTTCAACAAAAGAAGATGAAAAAGTTAAGGTCAAATTTGCACTATCTGCAGTAAGTACTGAAGGTGCTCTTAAAAATCTAAAGGCAGAAGTTCCTCATTTTGACTTTGATAAAACTCGTGCCGAAACTAAAACAGCTTGGAATAATGAATTGAGTAAGATTGATGTGACTGCATCAAACGAAAAGAAAACGACCTTATACACCTCGCTTTATCATTCTTATATTTCTCCTGTAGAATATATGGATGTGGATGGTAAGTACAGAGGATTGGATCATAATATTCATCAAGCAGAGGGCTTTACAAATTATACTGTGTTTTCATTGTGGGATACCTACAGAGCTCAGCACCCTTTACTTTCGCTTATTCAACCCAAACGATCGTCGGATATGATTAATTCCATGCTGGCACATTATGAGCAAAGCGTGCATAAGGTTTTACCTGTTTGGAGTCATTTTGGAAACGAAAATTGGTGTATGATTGGTTATCATGCTGTACCTGTAATTGCAGATGCCTGGATAAATGGCTTGCGTGATTTTGATCCAGAAAAAGCTTTGGAAGCATGTCTTGCAAGTGCAAACTATAATATCTACGATGGAATTGGTGATTACAAAAAATACAATTACGTTCCTCACGAATCTAGTAATTATGGAGCTTCTATAACCCTTGAATATGCTTACGATGATTATACTATTGCTCAGCTTGCTAAATCAATGGGAAGAACTGAGATTGAAAAAGAGTATACGAAGCGATCTGAAAACTGGAGAAATCTATTCGATGAAAAATCAGGATACGTAAGAGCAAAAACTAAAGCTGGCGAATGGGTTTCTCCTTTCGATCCAATGGATACTCATGGCGCTGGTTTTATCGAAGGAAATTCTTGGAACTACTCTTTGTATGTTCCGCAGAATGTTAGTGGTTTAGTATATGAAATGGGAGGTAAGGAGCGATTTTCAGAGCATCTGGATTCGCTTTTTACCATGCATATACCAGATAAGTACTTCGAACACACTGAAGATATCACCCGAGAAGGCATTATGGGTGGATATGTTCATGGAAACGAACCTAGCCATCACGTGGCTTACATGTACAATTGGGCAGGAAAACCATGGAAAACACAAGAGCGTATTCATCAAATAATGAAAACCAAATACCTTAACAAACCTGATGGCTTATGTGGTAATGATGATTGTGGACAAATGTCTGCCTGGTATATTTTTTCGTCACTAGGTTTTTATCCTGTATGTCCAGGTTCTGGTCAATATGTTATTGGAGCTCCCTCAATTAAGGAAGCAAAAATAAATCTGGAAAATGGAAAAACTTTTGTCGTAAAAGCTCCAAATTACTCCGATAGAAATAAATATATCAAGTCAATCATACTGAATGGCAAAACTTGGAATAATTCTTATATCAATCACAAGGATATTGTGAAAGGTGGAGAACTAATCTTTAATATGAGTAGTCGTCCTAATAAAAAATGGGCTACAGGTGCTAACTCAAAACCAAAATCTACAACAAACCAATAAATTTATTCAGATCCTAATTTTCATTTGCAAAAATATTTTCTTAACAAAAGTGTAAACATCAATAGTGTCTTATCCGAAATCTATATTAAAAGTTTTTTTCATTATTAGTCTGATTTTTCAAATGGGATGAATCAACACCTGATTCATTTGGATATTATGGATGTGACTTACAAATAACCAGACTTCATTGGTTTGATTTATCATGATTAAATTGATGTATTCGAAAATGGCATTTATATACTTTAAAGTTTTTGGATGATGGAAGTGTTTTGTTTATTGGTAATTGTCTTGTGTGAATCATCATTAACCACATAGTTCTAATGAGAAATTGGAACAGGTTGTACTAATT
>JADGFH010001037.1 GCA_016743925.1 Labilibaculum sp. | reverse complement strand
ACTGTAGCTTGGACATTAATAGCATTATTTCAATTTTTTAATATCTACACAAACCTTCTTTCACTTGATGTTGATATTTCGCATATAGATCCAATGATTGCGTTTAAAGGTAGTCTGCTCGTTGGAATTCTTGCAGGTATTTTTGGCGGCAGTGGGATCGTCTTTATTTGGGAAAAATGGCTTCGTACCGAACCCTATGGTTGGACAATTATTAGCATTATTCTTTCTTACTGTGTAATCTATCTTATGGTGGACATACCTACAACTTTATATGTTACTTGTAATCAACTAAATTTACCTGTATCCTCTGCTAAAGTTTGGGAAATATTTATTGCGGAACATATTAGTTTGGATACAATACAAAGCTTTATTTTTTGGCTTTTAGTTGTAATTGGTACACTTATCTATTTATTGGTAAATGACAAATATGGTCCTGGAATGTTGCGTGCTTTTTTACTTGGAAAATACTTTCATCCTAAAAGGGAAGAACGAGTGTTTATGTTCTTAGATCTTCGTTCATCAACTTCTATTGCAGAGAAATTGGGTGAAAAACAATATTTTAACTTTTTAAAAGCTGTATTCAGAGATTCTACTTCAAGTATTCTATTATCGAAAGGAGAAATATACCAATACGTAGGCGACGAAATCGTAATTAGTTGGCCAACACAAAAAGGAATTGAAAATGCAAATTGTATCAATTGTTTTTTTGATATCAAGACAAAATTGAAAAACAATCACAAATATTACCAAGAGACTTATAATATCATTCCTGAATTTAAGGCTGGTCTGCATTACGGTTTTGTAATGGCTGGAGAAATAGGAGTAATAAAACGTGACCTTGCATTTTCTGGTGATGTACTAAATACAACATCTCGAATACAATCTAAATGTAATGACTTGGATGTTGATATTCTCTTCTCTAAATATCTTCTGACTAAATTAAACCTTCCAGATAATTCATTTCGGACAGAGAATGTAGGAGAAATTCACTTAAGGGGAAAAGAGCATAAGGTTGAATTGTATACTTGTTTAAATTCATAAAATTAGATTACCTACTTTTTTCAAGAATTAATTTAAAGATACAATTTATTGATTATATGTCACTTACCCTATCTTGAATAAATTTTACAAGTTCCTAAATTATGAATTTTTAATCGAATTAGTATCTTTAATCCTTTCAACCAATTAAGTAAGTACATGATTAAAAACAAGTTAATCAACTCGATTCACGAAACAATACATAAAAACTGGGAGCAACCAGCATTTACTAATTACCAAAAAGACACAATTACTTATCAGGATGTTGCTGAAAAAATTCAATGGATTCACTTCCTATTTAAGGAATTAGGAGTAAAAAAAGGAGATAAAATTGCCCTTATTGGTCGTAACTTAAACAATTGGGCAGTTACCTACTTAGGAGTTGTTACCTACGGTGCAGTTATTGTACCCATTCTTCCTGATTTTAATTCCAGCGATATTCACCATATCGTAAATCATTCAGAATCTTCCCTTCTTTTTACAACAGAAAATATCTTTAACAAGATTGACGATTCTAAAATCAAGAAATTAAAAGGGATTATTTCTTTGGGAGATTTTGAGGTACTTTGTGATTGTAACGAAAAATTAGAAAAGGCAGTTAAAAAAGCCAATGAAAAGGTAAGTGGAAATAAATTAGATAAGGAAAAGCTTGAATATGCAGATCCAAAGGATACTGATATTGCAGTACTTTCATATACTTCTGGAACATCTGGATTTTCAAAAGGAGTGATGTTAGCTTATCAAGCTTTGTATTCAAATGTTCAGATTGGTTTTGATTACATCGATTTGAGACAAGGAGATAAAGTTGTTTCCTTTTTACCACTAGCTCATGTTTTCGGATGCATGTTCGAATTCTTAACCGAATTTTGCTGTGGTTGCCATGTTATTTTCCTTTCAAGAGTTCCAACCCCACAATTAATTACCAAAGCATTTCAAGAAGT
>JADGFH010001036.1 GCA_016743925.1 Labilibaculum sp. | reverse complement strand
GTGCAGTTAAGAGTATTGTAGAGTATGGCATTAAAGAAGCTTCAATTATTAGAAATACCTTAGAAGTATTATCTGAGGTTGAAAATAAAACAAAATGGTATGATTCAGACATTGTTTTAAAATCAAGAAAATATAGAATTTCATTTCTTGAGACAGTTGCTGGTTTTAGAGCAACAATTCGTAATTATTCATCTGAATTTGGTTCCAATACAACTCTAGAAGATTTAGGATATACACAACAATTCATAGATATTATTAATAATATCTCATCGGTTCAAAATGGTATGTTTTTATTCACGGCTCAAACAGGGCAGGGTAAAACAACAACACAAAATGTAATACTTGATGATTTAAGCAGAAATGGTTTAGAAGTTGTTTCAGTTGAAGATGTTGTGGAAAAAAAGATATTAACAACAGACCAAATTGACTTACAAGTTTATGAAACAGCTGATGAAAAATTTAAGCTAACACAACAAGGAGCAATTAAATTCTTTTTAAGAGCAAAACCTGATGTAATTAATGTTGGAGAGCTTAGAGGGAAAGAACAAATGGAACAAGCACACCGTGCATCTATTTCAGGACATTTAACTTTTGGCTCACTACATACAAACAGTGTTTACACTTCTATAGTTAGACTAACTAAAGAGGGCGAAATAAGTGAAGAAGATGTAAAATCTACGCTTAGGGGCATACTTTATCAACAGTTAACACGACAATTATGTAGTAATTGTAAAAAAGAAGATGATGGTAAATATAGAGCAAATGTTGAAAATTGTTGTAGTAGATGTGAATATGGTTATTCTAAAATTGAAACACCGATTTCAGAAATAGCAGAATTTCCAATGTTTAATGATTTTGATTTTAACAAACCTAAAACTTACGAAAATTATATATCATTAAAAAATAGTGCGGATGAAAAATATGAATTAGGAATGATTGATTTTTTACATTACAATGCAATAATTAAAGGTAAAAGAAAACCAAGAATTGAAGATGTTCAAAATTATTATGAAAATAAATACAATATTACCATGGAAGTAATCTTAGAAAATAATGATTTAATTAGCATGGGAGATAAATAAATATGAGAATAGAACAAAGAAATGAAATAATAGTATTTATATCTAATATGCAAAAAACAGGACAAAATGTTACGAGTGCATTAAAATATTATGGGGAGAATATGGCTACCAACGAAGAAGTTATAGAAATATTAGCAACTATGGTAAATGATATTAAAAATGGTATGACAATTGAAGAAGCATTATATAAGTTTAATATTATTAATGAGTTTCAGTTGTCAATTTTAGAAGCATCTACAGATAAAAAAAGTGCTTACGACAAAATATTATACTATAACAATGATAATAATGAAGCAGTTAAATTTTACTTTAAAAATTTAATGTATGTGACAATAACATCAGTACTTGTATTTTATACCTTACCGTTTATTATAGATTTAGTGGCAGATATGGTTGTACAAGCTAGTTTAAGAGAAGAAAAAAAGCTATCGGGTTTTGTGTCTTTTGTAATGGATTATAGGGATTACTATCAATATATAGCTTATTTAACCATTGTAGTTTCAATTGGTCTTGTTCTTCTATTTAAATATACTTATGATAATGATTTAGAACAGCATTACAGATTGTTTAAATATAGAGCATTAGTAGATAGTGTTATGTATTTTGAAATAATCAATGATATGTTATCGAGTGGACTAAAAACTCATAAAATATTTACAATTCTTAGTGAAAAAATTCACATAGAGAGTAGTAGAGAATTTTTTTGGGGAATTAAATCAAATATGGAAAACAATAAAGATTATATTGATGATTTTAGAAGATTGGGAATAAATGAATTTACAATCTTTATTATAAAAACAGCACAAAGTACAGGAGATGTGGTTGGAGGATTTAAAAATGGACTAATAAGTGTGATAGATTATAGAAAAAAGAATGAGAATAAATATAAAGAAATAGTAGAG
>JADGFH010001035.1 GCA_016743925.1 Labilibaculum sp. | reverse complement strand
GATAAATACTACTAATGAATTTGAGGCTGAATTGTAATGATTCAGCCTCTTTTTTTTAGTTTTTCTGGTGAGTTAAGAACCACTTGTACAATTCTTTATTGTTATAGGTTTCTGTCCATGAATTGTGAAATGCCTCTGGATAGATTGTGAACTTTACCTTGCTGCCAATTTTCTTTAGACTATTCACCATTTCTTCTGATTGTGCTACAGGGACTACATTATCTTTTGCTCCGTGAAATACCCAAATAGGCATAGCTTTAATAGCTTCTACTTTGCTCGGATCGCCACCACCACAAATAGGTGCTGCAGCGGCAAAAAGATCTGGTTTTGCAATAATAGAAGACCAAGTACCAAAACCTCCCATGCTTAAACCAGTAATATATATTCTATTTTTATCAACAGGATATTTATTGATGATTTCCTTATAAAAGGGAAGTAGTAATTTCTCATTCCAGTATATTTTATCAGGACACTGTGGAGAGATGCAGATAAAGGGAAAATCTGTTTTTTGATCTAAAAAAGATGGTGGTCCATGAATTTTAAGTTTGTTCAAATCAACTCCTCGTTCTCCCATGCCGTGTAAAAATATCAGTAAAGGAAGTTTTTCTGATTTTTCTTTTGCACTAGGAATGTATTCAAGATAATGAACACCTAATTTGGATTGTTTTTCAGTTTGTTGTGCTTTCATACTATTGCATAATAATAGTAAAACTAATGTGACAAGAAATGGATATTTAATCATTTTTAGGAGTTTGATTTAGATAAAACTACAGATTGTAAATGATAAATGAAAAAGGAAATCAAAAATTTAAGGAAAGTCTGTATCTTTAGCTCCAGATTAAAAAAAGAAGAACATGTTCAATTTCGAAGATATTAATTTGGACCGTATTGTGGTTCACAATGTAGGAAATAAGCACCTTGAGGAAGAATTAAAGCTATCAAAGTCGGAACTTCAGATGGAAGATGATGATGTAAAAGATATCTTATTAAAGTACTTTCTAACAGCATTTAACAAAGAGGAGTTTTATAATTTTCAACATGAAACAGACTTGAATATGAATGAAGTGTTCTGCTATGCTTCTGAGTATTTCGAAGAAAATGTTTCTTTCTACGATCAGTCGACCAATATTGCTGTTCATTTGTACGAAAAATCAAATCATCCGAATATTAAAGGGGGAGAGTTTTACTTGGTAGGATTTTCCAATTGTGTTGTAGATGGTGAGGTTTGCGATGCATTGGGGATTTTTAAATCAGAAAACAAAGACACTTTTTTAAAAGTATATCAAAAGCAGGAAAACTTTGAGTTGGGTTGCGAGAATGGTATTAATATCAAGAAATTGGATAAAGGTTGCTTGATTTTCAACTCTGAAAAAGAAAGAGGTTTTAAGGTTTGTATTGTGGATAAAACCAATGCGAATAAAGAAGCTTTGTACTGGAAAGAGGACTTTTTGAATTTGACACTTCGAGAAGATAATTTCTATCATACTCAAAACTATTTGGATATGTGTAAGGGATTCATCGGCGAGGTTTACAATGATGAAAATGAGGTAGCAAAAGCCGATCAGATTGATTTAATGAATAAATCGATTAATTTCTTTAAGGATAAAAAGCAATTTAATGAAGACTTGTTTAAAGAAGAAGTGATTGAGCAGCCAGAAGTAGCAACTGCATTTGATGAGTACAAAGATTATTATCAAGCAGAACAGGGAACGACTGTAAATCCAGATTTTACCATTAATAATGATGCCGTAAAAGGAGAGCAAAAACACTTTAAGCATATCTTAAAGCTCGATAAGAATTTTCATGTTTACATTCATGGCCAAAGAAAATTTATTGAAAAAGGATACGATGCAGCTCGTGATTTAAGTTATTACAAGTTGTTCTTTAAAGAGGAGAACTAGATTCGATCAAATTATTGACCTGACAGTGCTTTTTTACCTGTCAGCATTAATAAATAATATAGGAAATAAAAGAGCTTTTTCAT
>JADGFH010000255.1 GCA_016743925.1 Labilibaculum sp. | reverse complement strand
GTTTTATATAGTCTCAATTTATTCCTGTTAACCTTTTCACCTTACTTTCTTTCCCAACTTTATAATTGCGTGTCCCAGGGGGATCACCCCAAACGCCTTTTTTAGGTTTCTCGTCAGAATATGGTCGTTGATACCAATCAGGTATCTCATTTTTTGATATTTTATCACCAGTGAGTTTTTGCCACTTTTCAAACACTTTCCGAAGCTCTTTCAATTTAGCATTATATTCAGATTTGCTTGCTAAATTATTTTCTTGATGAATATCAGTTTGGTAATGATATAATTCTTCTGCATCGCGAGGGAAACGAAAAGGGTCTTTTTGAAACTCGCTTAGTTCTCCTTTATCATTTAAGCCAATCATATAATCTACAAAAGCTTTGTTCCCAATTCCACTTCTTTCAGGATGACCATTCCAGATGTACACAAAACCTTCTGTATCTCTCACAGAACGATAATGACTAGCGTAACCGTGCCAGTTCTGTTCAGAGAAAATGTATTTATTTAAATCTAAAGATTTATCATCGAGCCAATTTTTCAGAACTGACCGTCCTTGAAAAGTATAATCATCTTGTTTTAAACCAACCAATTCTACAAAAGTTGGAGCTAAATCAATAGCGCTAATCAATTGCTTTCCGATCTGCTTCTCTTTAATTTTTGCGGGCCAACTAACTAGAAGCGGTGTCTTCATCCCAGAATCGTAGATATGTGATTTTGAACGCCAGAACCCACGGCCATTATCTGAAACAAAAACGATAACAGTATTATCATAAACTTCCTGTTCTTTCAGTTTTTTAACTACATTACCAATGTGAGTATCCATTCGATGGATTTCATCATAATATTTAGCCAGTTGTTCACGCATATATTTTGTATCAGGAATAAAAGGTGGTACCGTAACATCTTCAAGCGAATGCACTTTAGGTGCTGTCCAGGGATCGTGTGGGTCGTGAGCTGCAAACCACATAAAAAAGGGTTTGTCTTTTGGGCGATTCTCCAACACCTGCACCCAGTTACCACATCCTGATTGACCACCCTTATTATCCGTATGATCGAACCCAATTTTCACAGGGCCACTTGCATTCGCCCAATGATATCCAATGTGCCATTTACCGCTTTGCGCTGTATAATAACCTGCTTTTTTAAGGATTTCTGGAAAATAATCAATTCCATCAAAAAATTCTGGCCAAGCAACATTATAACTTGGCAATGCACCTGTTGACAAATCTGTTTGTCCATTTGAAACTGGCCAGCGCCCTGTCGCAATACTTGCTCGACTTGGACTGCAATTTGCCGCTGTTAAAAAAGCGTTAGTAAATGTTATTCCTTCATCTGCCAACTTCTGAAGGTTGGGTGTTTTAATTCTTTCATTTCCATAACAACTAATATCATCGCAGCTTAAATCATCCGCAATTATAAATACAATATTAGGTTGCTGAGAACAAACCCCAAAAGATATTGATATAAATAATATAAGCAGTAGTTCTTTCATTTTTTATCGCTTAATTTTCTAATCCATCATTCCAGTACAAGGGAGCTAACCTAAAATCGGTTTCATTACCCGAAGATCTCGACAAATACCATTTTCCATCTAAATCTTGCACAACTTCTGCAGCATGCCAAGGGTTTATACTTTTTACCAAATCTTTTGATTCCCATAAAAATGGACTTTCACTCTTAAAAATTTCCTCTGCTCCATGTGGCCAAGGTCTTGCAGACAAGAACATATAGTAGTATTTTCCACGCTTTACAACATATGGTGATTCTACATTAGGCTCTTCTGTATTTTCATCAAAACAAATCTTAGGATCAGACCAATCAATTAAATTATTACTAGTACTATAACCAACCACCCAATGTTTAGCATCTTTCATCATGCTGTAATACATTATCCATTGTCCACCATGTTTAAAAACCATTGGATCTTTATTTTTCATATTGTTGGTATGCTCATTTTTGAATGCAAACAACGGCTCGTCTGAATAATGTTTCCACTCAAATAAATCCTTTGATGTAGCCAAACGAATCTCGCGCGGAACTCCAATATTGGTATAATACATATAATAAACCTCATCATTTTTGACAATATGAGGTGCCCAAATTTCTTCGCTTTTATAAGAAAACGGTTTATGTTTTTGCCAACCTCTTTGCGTTAAAGAATCAGCTGTTAAATGAATGAAAGTTCTATTACCTAATTCAATACCATACAAATGCCACTTCTTATCATTTGCATTATAAATGATAGAATGATCATATGCATAAGGCATTTTGTAGATGTTGAATTGCTCGCCAATGGCAATGGTATCCATCTTTGGTGTTGCCTTCTGCTTTTGGCTTTTACCTTTTTCAATACATGAAATCTGCATTAACAAGGCAGGTAAACAAATAAAAACTAGTAATATTTTAAACTTATTCTTCATGTATCTGATTTATATATGAATTGTTTTCTCCTTAACAATATTTTATTAAAAAAAACGAATAGAAGGCCTGCAATCGTTTAACAGGCCTTCATTCTATAAATTATTCTATTAGTGATAATTAATAACCAGAATTCTGAGTTAATTCAATTCCATTTGCTTCATACAAATCAATTTCACTTTGAGGAATTGGCATTAAATAATCACGTGGTGCAGTAAAATTACGCTGATGAGCATTTTGCCAGTTTCCATTTAATCTAGAATCATAAGCATTTGGAACAACCACTCCATCAACTAATAATGAATTCCAATCATCATACTCTGATCTATCTGAGTAAGTAACAACTCCATCTTCATCAATAGAAGGTACAAATGTTGCATTTGTAGGATCAAGCACACGCCCAATCAAATCCACATTTCTAACTTTTTCAGCAATTCTCCAACGTAACATATCAGAATAACGGAAGCCTTCATTAGCTAACTCAACTCTACGTTCCATTCTTAAAATCTTACGAAGCTCTGACTGAGTATTAGCAGTAATAGCAGGATATGAAGATCCTCCCCAAGCTCTTTCTCTTAAGTGATTCAGAGCAGCAACAGCTTCTCCTAGATTTCCATCGGCCTCAATTTCTGCTTCTGCTTTAATCAGGTAAATTTCACCTAATCGCATCAAAATTGCGTCATTATAACCTCTTGAGACATTTCCTGCTACAGCCTCAATATCTACATATTTTTTCCAAAGATAGCCTGACAATCCTGCCGGCCAACTTGCTGATCGACAATCTTCATTCAACACTCTGATCGCACCACCATCAACAAACTTTGTTGTTTGTAGACTATCACGGTGAGATTCGTAAACATAACCTCCCCATATATCTTGAGGAAACACGATTGATGCTCTCATTCTTGGATCTCGGTTTGCCCAAGGATTAGCCGGATCATATGCTGGATCCTGATCAATTGGTAAACCATTAATCGTTGGATATGCATCTACCAGATTTTGAGCAGGTAGCATTTGACTAAAAATACTTCCGAAACGATATCCCATTCTTAAAGGGAAATTATTTGACGCACCCCAATCTTCATCATAAGGTACTCTCATCATTATTTCAGAAGAAGTTTCACCCGCAAGTGTAAATAGCTCACCATAATCGGCATTTAGAGTAATTCCTTGTTCAGTAGCGGCAGCAATTGAAGCATCAGCAGCTGTAACTGCAACAGCAAATTGTCCGTCGTACAAGGCGATTCTAGCTTTTAACCCTTGTACTGCAGCCAAGGTTATTCTATCTTGAGCGCCAGTTAAATCCGAATTAATATTAACCGCAGCTTCATCTAAATCAACTAACAATTTAGCTACTATGGTAGCCTTTGACGATTTCAATATAAATCCTTCTTCAGGTGTTGCAGGTAAAAAATCAAGATATGGCACATCACCAAAAAATTCAATTAAAAAATGATAATAATAAGCTCTCAAAACTAAAGCTTGTGCTTTAAAATCATTAAAATCTGCCTCCGGAGTAACATCTTGAGCACGCTCCATATTTTGCAGCATATTATTGGCTCTACCAATTCCTTTGTATAAAGCTTTATAAATACCGCTAAATCCACTATTTGCATCATGCACACTATTGCTTAATGCCTGCAAACCAAACTTCTCATCAGTAATACGATACAACCCATTATCGGTTAATATGGTTTCCATATAGTTAACCAAAGGCATTCCTTCTGCACTTGCAAAATCCAATTCGCCGTAGATTCCATTAAGTCCAACTTGCAATTGATTTGCATCAGAAAAGAAAGTTGCATCTGTTGGATTTGCTAAAGGTTCCAAATCTAAAAACTTATCTTCACACGAAGTAAGTCCTGATAGAAGCCCTACTAACAGTCCCCCTACCGTAAATATATTTTTAAAATATCTCATCATATTTATTTTAATCTATTAGAATGATACATTTACACCAAAAGTGTAGGTTTTAAGTACAGGATAAACACTCCCTTGAGACCCATTAGGAATAAGAGGATCAATCCCTTCAGGCATTTTATCGAATGTAAGTAGATTTTGTCCAGATGCATAAAATCGAACTGAACCCAAAGAAATTTTCTCTACAACATTTTTAGGTAATGTATATCCTAAAGTAATGTTTCTAACTCTTAAGTAGGAAGCATCAAAGACATAAGTTGAATTTACCTTACTATTGTTACTTCCTCCACTGTATGGCTTGACAACAGGATATCTTGCATCCAATTTTTCAGGAGTCCATGATTCATTTAATTGCCATTTAGTAATATTTCCCGCGTTAAAAAGAGGCTGAACCAAATATCTCTTCAAATAAACTTCACGATCCGTTACTCCTTGTAATGCAACTGACAAATCGAATCCTTTATAATCCAATCCAAGATTTAATCCAAAAGAAAGCCCTGGGAATGAATTACCTAAAATCACTTTATCTTCCTCATTTATTACACCATCACCAGCATCAAGAACTCCATCACCATCTGTATCGACTGTTAATTGATCTTTGTAACGAATATCACCCGGTGTTAAAGTTCCGAATTGAGAAGGAGCAGCAGCAATTTCATCCTGATTTGCGAACATTCCCAATGATTCATATCCATAAATAGAATTAATTGGCTGTCCTACTTGTTTGATATCTGCACCACCTTTTATAAACTCAATTCCATTTAAATCGGTAATTTCATTCGTTAAGGTTGAGAGGTTTGCATTTACATGATATTTAAGGTCTTTAATTTGATCTCTCCATGCAACAGAGATATCAAATCCTCTGTTTTCCATGCTAAATACATTCGCAAATGGCGAATCTAAACCTATCGCACCACTAATATTTTGTTTCCCTAACAAATCATTGGTTTTTCGAACATAGTACTCAATTGTACTTGTTAAACGGTTATCGAACATACCCAAATCAACACCAATATTGAACGTTTCACCAGTTTCCCAACTGATTGCACGGTTCGACATGGTAGCTTGAGCAGCCCCTTGCTGAATTGCACCATTTGCATAATGACTTGAACCAATAGAAATCAAAGAGGTGTAAGGAAAACTCTTACCTATGGATTGATTTCCCAATTGCCCCCAAGAACCACGTACCTTTACTCTGTTCAAGAAAATATCTTGTGGAAAAAAGCTTTCGTTATGCAATTTCCAACCTGCCGAAAAAGATGGAAAATAACCAAATCTATTTTCTTCAGCAAAACGAGAAGAACCATCTCTACGAATATTAAAGCCAAAAAGATATCTATTATCAAAACTATAATTTAAACGACCAAAATAAGATACTAACCCATTATGGTCGGCGCTACCTGCATTACTGTCATTGTCTGCATTACCATTATTCAAAATATCAAAATCCTGAATAATATATCCATATCTGGAAGCTTCGAAATTTTCTGTACGGTATTTAATAAATTCGTAGCCTCCCAAAAGTTCGAAATGATGATTTGAAAAATCTTTAGAATACTGAGCTATTGCTGTAAAGTTATCAGTAAAAAATCTTTCATTCTTTTGCGATAATTCGGCTTCTTTATTTGTTCCTGAACTCTGAATAGAAGGCGTATCACTATCAGGATTTTCAAACACTTCGTACTGAGGGCGGAAATTCTTGGTGTATGTTTCTGCAAACTCAGGAGAATAAGTAGCACTAAAAGTAAGATCTTTTATTGGCTCATATACAGCTTTAATTACACTTCTAAAATAATTCGACTCTACCGTTTTTTGCCCTGATAAATTAACTTCAGCAATAGCATTTCCACCTGTTTGAGGAAATGCATATCTTCCATAGCTATAGATCGCTGGAAAAATTGAAGGTTGACGATACACCTTCTCAACACCATTACCTGAAGGAGCGGCAGTAGTAATCCCTTGACGGAAGTTAAGATCGACACTCACTTTCAGCTTATCACTGATTTTAAAATCACTATTTACACGTCCCTGGTAACGTTTATAACCATAAGATGGAATGTTACCATCTTGATCTAAATAAGATAAAGTTGCTTTAACCCTTGCAGCCTCAGATCCACCACTAATGTCAATACTATGATATTGTGCAAATCCTGACTCTGAAAACAACAAATCAACCCAATCCGTATCAGGATAATGATCTGTGTCATTTGGATTATCAAGATACTCTTGCAATTTAACATCATCGCCAGTTGCTTCCAAATACTCAATTGCACTAGCAAATTCTGGCTGGTTGGTAGGATTATTAAAACTCATATATCCATTATACAAAACGGAAACTTTTCCCGCTTTTGCTCTTTTTGTGGTAATCAAAATTACACCATTAGAGGCACGAGAACCATAAATAGCTGAAGAACCAGCATCCTTTAATACCGAGATACTTTCAATATCGTTTGCATCAATTCCATTAATACTACCTTCAATTCCATCAATCAGAACAAGAGGCGAAGATGAAGCTTCGAACGAGCCCAATCCACGAATTACAAGATCAGCACCATCATCACCAGGCTGACCACTCTTTTGAATTGCTGTTAAACCAGGAGAAAGACCTACCAAAGCTTGTGAAGTTTGTGCCACAGATTGCTTTGTAATCTCTTCTGATTTTACAACTTCAACAGAACCAGTCAGGTTTACTTTCTTTTGTACACCATAACCAACGGCAACTACTTCATCAAGACCAATTGCATCCTCTTCCAAAACCACATTTATAGTTTTCAGATCGGCAACAGTAATTTCTTTTGCCGTAAATCCAATAAAAGAGAAGACCAAAACAGCATCACTACTGGTAACAGAAATTGCATATTTTCCATCGATTGCGGAAGATGTTCCATTACTGGTCCCTTTCTCAATAACATTTACACCTGGAAGACCAAATCCGGTGTTATCGGTAATTGTTCCTGTTACTTGTACATCTTGCGCCCAAGCAGAGGCACTAAAGAATAATACAAGTAACACTAAATAACATTTCTTCATAGATCATTTTATTAGTTAATTTTAGTTAAAAGTATGATTCTATACTATTGAGAAATCCAATTTCAATCAATTTATTACCGGAAACGATACCGGAAACGGTTTAAATTACCGGAAACGATACCGAAACTATGATTTCATTTTAAAACATCATCCTAAAATTAAACACATCAATCAATTTATTCACATATAACTTTCAATTACAATACCTTACGTTTAATTTTTAATTTGTAAAATAAATAAAGATCATTTATCTTTAACAACAAGATATTTTTAACACAGTCTACTGTTCAGAAATAAAAATTAATTAAAAATGCCTATTTTTGAAAAAATAGATGATTAAACCCATTGTTTTCGGAAATAATATTCGCAAAATCCAAACATATAAAATCGCATAAAATTTAAAGGCATGAAACATATTACTATAAAAGATGTGGCTAAAAAATTAAATGTTTCCATATCCTCTGTTTCCAGAGCCTG
>JADGFH010000254.1:2441-7849 GCA_016743925.1 Labilibaculum sp. | reverse complement strand
ATATAAAGCGAATGTTGGGATTTCTCGGCATTCGCCTTGCTTGAAACAAAATTGTTAATTTCCTAATTTTCAACATATGGCATTCAGAAGAGATAACAAAGTAAAGAGTAATTTTACAAAAATCTCTATCAGTCTCGCTTCACCAGAAGAGATCTTAGAAAGATCCAGTGGTGAAGTTTTAAAGCCTGAAACCATCAACTATCGTACTTATAAACCAGAACGCGACGGGTTATTCTGTGAAAGAATTTTCGGTCCTGTAAAAGATTATGAGTGCCATTGTGGTAAATACAAACGTATCCGATATAGAGGAATTGTTTGTGATCGATGTGGTGTTGAGGTAACCGAGAAAAAGGTAAGACGTGAGCGAATGGGACACATTCAATTGGTCGTACCTGTTGCCCACATTTGGTATTTTAAGTCATTGCCTAATAAAATAGGTTACCTTTTGGGTTTACCTACAAAGAAACTTGATACAATTATTTACTACGAACGTTATGTAGTAATTAATGCTGGTATTAAAGCCACAGATGGAATTAAGTATCTTGATTTTCTAACAGAGGAGGAGTATCTTGATATTCTTGATGAGCTTCCAAAGGAAAATCATTTATTAGATGATGAAGATCCAGATAAGTTTATCGCTCAAATGGGAGCAGATGCTCTTTATAGCCTTTTAGGCCGTTTGGATCTTGATACTCTTTCTTATGATTTGCGTCATAAAGCTAACACTGAAACTTCTCAGCAACGTAAAAACGAAGCATTGAAGAGACTTCAGGTTGTTGAAGCTTTCCGTATTTCACAAGGAGTAAATAATCCGGAATGGATGATTGTGAAAGTTGTTCCTGTAATTCCACCAGAATTGCGTCCATTGGTACCTTTGGATGGTGGTCGTTTTGCAACTTCCGATCTAAATGATTTGTACAGAAGAGTAATCATCCGTAACAATCGTTTAAAAAGATTAATTGAAATCAAAGCACCAGAAGTAATTCTTCGTAATGAGAAGCGTATGCTTCAGGAAGCTGTTGATTCATTATTTGATAATTCACGTAAGTCTAATGCAGTTAAGACTGAAAATAACCGTCCGCTTAAATCACTTTCAGATTCTTTGAAAGGTAAGCAAGGACGTTTCCGTCAAAACTTATTGGGTAAGCGTGTTGACTATTCTGCTCGTTCTGTAATTGTTGTAGGACCAGATTTGAAGATGCACGAGTGTGGTTTGCCTAAAGATATGGCAGCTGAGCTTTATAAGCCATTCGTAATTCGTAAACTGATTGAGCGTGGAATCGTTAAAACAGTAAAATCGGCTAAGAAAATTGTTGACCGTAAGGATCCTGTAGTTTGGGATATTCTTGAGAATGTATTGAAAGGTCATCCTGTTCTTCTTAACCGTGCTCCAACACTTCACCGTTTAGGTATTCAGTCATTTCAGCCTAAGCTGATTGAAGGAAAAGCTATTCGTTTGCATCCTTTGGCTTGTACTGGTTTTAATGCGGATTTTGATGGTGACCAGATGGCGGTTCACTTACCATTAGGTAATGAAGCTATTTTGGAAGCCCAAATGTTAATGTTGTGTTCTCACAATATTTTAAATCCAGCTAATGGTGCTCCAGTAACAGTTCCTTCTCAGGATATGGTACTTGGATTGTACTACATTACTAAGGAACGTAAAGGTTCAAAAGGTGAAGGATTAACTTTTTACTCTGCTGAAGAGGCAATGATTGCTTTCAATGAGAAAGCGGTTGAATTGCATTCTAAGATTAAAGTAAAAGTTAAAGACTTAAATGAAAATGACGAATTAGTTGATACAATCGTAGAAACTACTATCGGTCGTATTATTTTAAATGAGTCCACTCCTAGTGAAGCTGGTTTTATTAATCAATTGATTACTAAAAAAGCGCTTAGAGATATTATTGGATATGTATTTAAGAAGTGTGGTGTAAATGCTTGTGCTAACTTTTTGGATGATATTAAAGATTTAGGTTATCGTAAAGCATTTGAAGGAGGACTATCGTTTAACCTTTCTGATGTTGCTGTACCAGCAGAAAAAGAAGCTTTAGTAGCTGATGGATATGCGCAGGTGGAGGAAGTGTTGAATAACTACAACATGGGTTTCATTACGAATAATGAGCGTTACAATCAGATTATTGATATCTGGACTCACATTAATGCAAACCTAACTCAGACTTTGATGACTCAGTTGGCTGAAGATAACCAGGGATTTAACTCTGTTTATATGATGCTTGATTCTGGAGCCCGTGGTTCTAGAGAGCAGATTCGCCAGCTTGGTGGTATGAGGGGATTGATGGCGAAGCCACAAAAATCTGGTGCTAAAGGTGGTCAAATTATTGAGAATCCAATTCTTTCTAACTTTAAGGAAGGTCTATCTGTACTTGAGTACTTTATTTCTACTCACGGTGCTCGTAAAGGTTTGGCTGATACGGCTCTTAAAACAGCCGATGCGGGTTACTTAACTCGTCGTTTGGTTGATGTTGCACAAGATGTAATTATTAACGAGCAAGATTGTGGCACTTTACGTGGATTAACAATTTCGGCTATTAAGAATCAGGAAGAAATTGTTGCTTCTTTATACGAAAGATTACTTGGTAGAACTACTGTTCACGATATTTATCATCCTTTATCAGGAGAGTTGATTATTGGTTCTGGTGTTGAAATTACTGAAGAAATAGCAACACTGATTGAAAAATCACCAATTGAAAGAGTAGAGATTCGTTCTGTACTTACTTGTGAAGCTAAGCGAGGCGCTTGTGCAAAATGCTACGGACGTAACCTAGCAACCGGTATTGCGGTTCAAAAAGGTGAAGCTGTTGGTGTTATTGCTGCTCAGTCGATTGGAGAGCCGGGTACACAGCTTACGCTTCGTACTTTCCACGTTGGGGGTACAGCGGGTAACACTTCTACTGAAAACTCTGTAATTTCTAAGTACAATGGATTCGCTGAATTCGAAGAGTTACGTACTGTTGAACACAAATCTGAAGATGGTAAGAAATATGATGTTGTAATCGGTCGTTTGGCTGAATTACGTATTGTTGATAGAAATACTAACATTACTTTAACAACGCATACAATTCCTTACGGTTCTAAATTGTATATTAAAGATGGTCAAGACGTTAAGATCGATGATCTTATTTGTGAGTGGGATCCTTACAATGCAATGATTATTACTGAATTTTCAGGTAAGGTTTCTTTTGAAAACTTGCTTGAAGGGATAACCTTTACACAAGAATCTGATGAAGCGACTGGTTTTGCTGAAAAAGTAGTAACTGAATCTAAAGATAAAACAAAGAACCCTAGTGTTAAGATTATCGGTTCTAATGGCGATATTCTAAAATCATACAACTTACCAGTAGGTGCTCACGTTTCTGTATCAGAAGGTGAAATGGTTGTAACGGGTCAATCTTTGGTTAAAATACCTAGAGCTGTTGGTAAAACAGGTGATATTACTGGGGGTCTACCTCGTGTTACTGAGTTGTTTGAGGCTCGTAACCCATCTAATCCTGCTGTTGTTTCAGAGGTTGATGGAGAAATTACTTTTGGTAAGATTAAGCGTGGTAATCGTGAGGTAATTGTTACTACTAAAGCAGAAGATGTTAAGAAGTACTTGGTACCTCTTTCTAAACAAATTTTGGTTCAGGAGAACGATTATGTAAGAGCTGGAACTCCACTATCTGATGGTGCTACAACTCCTGCTGATATCCTAGCGATTAAAGGACCAACAAAAGTACAAGAGTATATCGTGAACGAAGTTCAAGATGTATATCGTATGCAGGGTGTGAAGATTAATGATAAGCACTTTGAGATTATTGTACGTCAGATGATGCGTAAGGTAGTTATTAACGATCAAGGGGATACTAAATTCTTGGAAAAGCAAATTATTGACAAGATGGTATTCATGGCTGAAAATGATGAAATTTTCGGTAAAAAAGTGATTGTTGAAGGTGGAGATTCTGAAGAGCTTAAAGCTGGTATGATTGTTACTTCTAGAAAATTAAGAGATGTAAACTCTGTATTGAAAAGAAGAGACTTGAAATTGGTTGAGGCACGTGAGGCAATTCCTGCTACTTCTACTCAAATTCTACAAGGTATTACTCGTGCATCTCTTCAAACTAAGAGTTTTATCTCAGCTGCTTCCTTTCAGGAAACAACTAAGGTACTTAACGAAGCTGCAATTAGCGGTAAAGTTGATAAGCTTGAAGGTTTGAAAGAAAATGTAATTTGTGGACACCTTATTCCTGCAGGTACTGGTTTACGCGAGTACAAGGATGTAGTTGTTGGTGCAAAAGAAGAATATGATAAACTTCTAGCTTCAAAAGCTAAAGAATATTAGAGGTTACTTTAATTAATATAAAGGGTGTTTCCATATGGAAACACCCTTTTTTATTTTTCTATTTAATCGTATTAAAAAATATTTTCATAATTTAGCGTACAACAAGTAATCAAAAAATTAAAGAACAATTATGAGCGATAAGAAACCATCGAATCAGATAGATATTCAATTAAAAGAAGATGTTGCGCAGGGTACATATTCTAATTTAGCAGTGATTACTCACTCTAGTTCTGAATTTGTCGTGGATTTTGTGAGAATTATGCCTGGTATTCCAAAGGCAGATGTGAAATCGAGAATTATTCTAACTCCCGAGCATGCTAAGCGATTAATGTTAGCATTACAGGATAATATCCGCAAGTTTGAATCTCTGCATGGGAAAATTAAAAATGTAGAAGAAAGTCATTCGCCTCAAGGTCCAATTATGCCAATGGGATTTGGCCCAACAGGTGAAGCGTAGGTCATAAATATATTAATTTAAAAAACCGGAAAGCAGTATTGTTTTTCGGTTTTCTTATTTAACAGATATTTGTTCTATTTTAATTGTTGCGATCTGTTTGACAGTGGAAGATTAGATAAATAATTAGCAAGGAAAATTGCAGCTACGAATGTTATCATATGATTAATATATTGTCAAATTTTAAATTTTATATGAAATAGGATCTGATTAAAATATTGAGTTGGATGGAAAAATATGATGATATAATTCTTTTTAGAATGGTATAAAATCTTAAAATCAATGAGTTTATTATTGGTAAAAAGATTTTATTTATGTTTTTGTAATTGCTAATGGTAAAATTTTGATTGTTTGTGTCTTTGTAAGTGAAAGATATATAGAGCTTTGTGCCGGTGTTCTTTTTGATATTCAATATCGATTTTAGTATTATACTGGTGAAATTTAATCTGTTTTGTAACTCGCAATCTAGATTTGTTTTAAGTACTCTAATCTTTATATTTGCTAAGCTCAGATTTAAAGAATTCAATTATTAAATGAGCAAACCTGAATAAGGAAATAACAATTAGTGATTAGATGGTTTAAATAACTTATAATCTTTACTCGAAGCTATTG
>JADGFH010000254.1:0-2431 GCA_016743925.1 Labilibaculum sp. | reverse complement strand
AGTGGGGAAGTTTGTTGTGAAAAATCAGGATCAATTACAGATGATAAAATATATAACAATGAAAGGATTAAAAATTGTTGTTCTTGCAAAGCAAGTTCCTGATACTCGAAATGTTGGGAAGGATGCGATGAAAGCGGATGGAACTGTGAATAGAGCTGTATTGCCAGCTATCTTCAATCCTGAAGATTTGAATGCACTTGAGCAAGCGTTACGTTTGAAAGATAAGTACCCTGGAACAGAAGTTACACTTTTAACAATGGGACCTGGTAGAGCTGCGGAAATTATTCGCGAAGGTTTATACCGTGGTGCTGATAATGGTATCCTTTTATCGGATCGTGCTTTTGCAGGTTCTGATACATTGGCAACTTCTTACGCTCTTTCTTGTACCCTTCAAAAAATGGGTAAAATAGATATTATTATTGCTGGCCGTCAAGCTATTGATGGTGATACAGCTCAAGTTGGACCTCAGGTTGCTGAGAAATTGGGTTTTCCACAAATTACCTATGCTGAAGATGTAGTTTCTGCAGAAAAAGGTAAAGTTGTTGTAAAACGTCGTTTAGAACGAGGTGTTGAAACAGTTGAAGGAACATTGCCGATGGTAATTACCGTAAATGCATCTGCACCAGAATGTCGTCCACGTAATGCAAAGTATGTAATGAAATATAAGCATGCAAGAGCTGTTTCGGAAATGCAAAATGCTGATGAAGATTACATTTTATTGCACAACAACCGTCCGTATCTAAATATTGGCGAGTGGAGTGTTAATGACATTGACACTAAAGCTGAAGAGCTTGGTTTAACAGGTTCTCCTACTAAGGTGAAAGCTATTGAAAACGTTGTTTTTCAGGCTAAAGAGGCGAAAGTTCTTGAGCCTACTGATGCCGATATGGGCGAATTGATGAAAGAATTAATCGCTAACCATACTATTGGTTAATCGGTTGGATATTCCAGTCATCTCAATGTAGAATTTAAAAAATTGAAACCGTGAATAACGTATTTGTATATTGTGAAATTGAAGAGGGACAGGTTGTTGATGTAAGCCTTGAACTTTTAACCAAGGGTAGAAAACTAGCTGATGATTTAAAATGTGAGCTAGAAGCTATCGTTATTGGTACTGATCTTAAAGGTGTAGAGAAGCAAATTATGCCATATGGTGTTGATAAAGTTTGGATCGCTGATGATAAGCGCTTGTATCCTTACACAACATTACCACACACTTCTATTATTGTAAAATTATTTGGAGAGGAAAAACCTCAAATTGCTTTGATGGGTGCTACTAGTATCGGTCGTGATTTAGGTCCTCGTGTATCTTCAGCTCTTCATTCTGGATTAACTGCAGACTGTACAAGTCTTGTAATTGGTGACCATGAAGACAAGAAGAACAAGAAAGACTATAAGGATTTGTTGTATCAGATTCGTCCTGCTTTCGGTGGTAATATTGTTGCTACAATTATTAATCCAGATTGTCGTCCGCAAATGGCTACAGTTCGTGAGGGTGTAATGAAAAAAGAAGTTCGTTCGGATGCTTATAAAGGAAAAGTTAATAAGCTTGATGTTGAAAAATATGTAGGTGCTGAAGACTTCATTGTGAAGGTAATTGAGCGTCACATGGAGAAATCAAAGGTAAACATCAAAAATGCAGGTATTATTGTAGCTGGTGGTTACGGTGTTGGTTCAAAAGCAAATTTCAATTTGTTAACTGAATTAGCTGAAGTAATTGGTGGTGAAGTTGGAGCTTCTCGTGCTGCTGTAGATGCTGGTTATGCATCGCATGAGCGCCAAATTGGTCAAACTGGTGTTACTGTACGTCCTAAGTTGTATATCGCTTGTGGTATTTCAGGACAAATTCAGCACACTGCTGGTATGGAAGAATCAGCAATGGTTATTGCAATCAATACAGACAAGAGTGCACCAATCAACAATTTTGCTGATTATGTAATTACTGGTGATATTGCAACTGTAGTTCCAAAAATGATTAAGCAGTACAAAGAGAATACGAAGTAATTGTATTTTCAATTTGTAGTTAAGCTTGAATTATTAACAAAAAAACATCCAAAAGAAATGGCTAATTTCTATACAGATAATGAGGATATGAAGTTCCACCTGGATCATCCTCTAATGAAGAAAATTGTTGCACTTAAAGAGCGCAACTTCGAAGATAAAGAAAAGTACGATTATGCACCTTTAGATTTTGAAGATGCGATGGATTCTTACGATCGTACTTTAGAGATTGTTGGTGAAATTTGTGGTGATATTATTGGTCCTAATGCCGAAGGTGTTGACCAAGAAGGACCGCGAGTTGAAAACGATCGTGTAATTTACGCAAAAGGAACGGCTGAAAACCACGAAGCACTTACAAAAGCAGGTTTAATTGGTATGTCTCTTCCACGTGAGTACGATGGATTGAACTTTCCAATGATACCCTATGTAA
>JADGFH010001034.1 GCA_016743925.1 Labilibaculum sp. | reverse complement strand
GTAATATAGAATCCCTATAAAATAAGAATAGTCTCTAGCATAATGATTAATATTATTTCTTTTAAAATGTCGATGAATTAGTAGGGGGAAAGTTTTGTTTTACGGTATTTCATTGTCTTTCGTTCCTTAAATTGTTATTTTTGATAATTATTGATTGAATTATATACCTACATGACCTCTAAACTATTCAGATTCTGGCTAATTGTTAGCTTCTCTCTAATTTGCTTTTCTTTGAAAGCACAAATTTCCCACGGGGGCAGTCCTTTGTTTAAGGATACAAAATTTAAAAATACAATTCCTGTTACTATTTTACCTCGATTTGATAAAGCAACGATTCTTAAAGGTGCGGAAGTAGAAAAAAATAAAAGTTATTTAAAACATGCCCAATATGCACATGAGTATATGCTTTCTTATAATTCAAAAAAATCAGGGACATGGCAACGGTTAGATGATGGTCGAATGGTATGGCGTATCTTTCTGTCATCACCTGGCGCCTACTCTTTAGGTCTTGAATTTTCTAAATTTGAACTACCCAAGGATGCGATGTTATTTGTTTATAATCATCAATCGAAACGTGTTTTAGGAGCTTATACAGAAAAAAATAACAAGGCATCAGGGAAATTTTCTATCGAACCATTAGAAGGGGATGAGATTATTGTGGAATATATTGAACCTTTAGGTGTTGAATTTAAAGCTAAAATAGAAATTGGTACCGTTTTACACGATTATAAGAATATTTTTAATCAATTAAGAGGAGAGAAGTCTTTAGTAAAATCTTCTGGTTCTTGTAATGTAAATATAAACTGTGCAGAAGGAGATGTCTGGCAAATTGAAAAGCAATCGGTTTGTCATATTTTATTCAATGGTTTTATCGCCTCTGGAGCATTAATTAATAATAGTAGTTTTGATGGAAAACCATATCTTTTAACTGCTTATCATGTTATCGATTCGCAAGAAGATGCTAATAATGCTATTTTTTATTTTAGTTATGAAGCCGATGATTGTGAAGGGGCAGTAGGTTCAAAGTCTCAATCTATTTCAGGAGCAGACTTATTAGCAACAACTAGTCATTTGGATTTTACACTTTTGGAATTATCTGTAATGCCTCCGGCTTCTTTTTCGCCATATTATGCAGGTTGGGATAGAAGTGGAAGAATACCGTCTAATACGACTTGTATACATCATCCAAATGCGGATGTGAAAAAAATATCCTTGGATTTAGATTCTCCTATTACGGGTTCTTATTCTGATACAAAATTCACATTTGATATTAATACACATTGGAGAATTTTAGATTGGGAGGTAGGAACAACTGAAGGTGGTTCATCTGGTTCTCCTTTGTTTGATGAAAATCATCGTATTATAGGAGATCTAACTGGGGGAGAAGCCGATTGTGACGAATCGGTTAACGACTACTATGCAAAATTATCAGCGAGTTGGGCCAATTATTCTGAGCCAAACCAGCAATTAAAAGCTTGGTTAGATCCTTTGGATTTAGGTGTAGACATGCTTGATGGATTGGATCCTTACAAAGGCTTGAGAGCTAATTTTATCTCGTCTGATGATAGTATATGTTATTCTGGTCAGTTAAGGCTAGAGAATGTATCTCAAGGCGAGCCTGATGAATATTTTTGGGATTTTGGAGAAGGAGCAGTACCGCAAAATTCAATTGAAGCTGGTCCTCATGAAATAAGCTATATTGATTCTGGACTGAAAGAGATAAAATTGATTGTTAAGAAAAATGGAATAGTAGATAGTGTGAGCCGTGAAATTTTGGCAATGGATTTTCCAACTGCAAACTTTGATTTTACGGTGGATCTACAAAATATTCAGTTCATTAATTCCTCGGAACAAGGAGAGATTTATTCTTGGGATTTGGGAGATGGAATTAGTTCTAATGAGATGAATCCAACACATGACTACAAAAGTTCAGGTAATTACACAATTTCGCTAGATGCAGAAAACAGGTGTGGAACTAATTTATTT
>JADGFH010000253.1 GCA_016743925.1 Labilibaculum sp. | reverse complement strand
ATCTTGGCGTGGTGTATACTCCACCCCTTTGGCTTTTTTAATTTGCCCCATATCAACCGTTATGTGATGTGGATGGGTCTTTTTTTCATCAGACCAATTAGAATGCCAAAACGTAGAAGCATCATTATCAATGGCTTTATCTGCTCCGAATCCTGCGTGGGCACAATCTACCTCAGCAGTCCATCTTGCTTTGTTAACACCCATGTGCTGCTCTAAATAAATACTATTAATTTTTCCTTTCTCTTTGGCATAAACTTTTAAGTTACCACCATTATCCAAATTAAAAGATTTTGTATATTTTTTATATTTACCACCATTCAAAGCATACATTACAAGTGCGCCTTCTTCTGAACTTATAGATACGTTTCCTTTTGAATCACGCTTGATAACTGGTGCTTTTGCCACCATCAAACCTTTAAGATTCATTTGCTCAGTAGCGTATTTATACACATTCTTCTTTTGAAGTTCAATAGGACGATAGCTTACATTAAATGAATACATTCCATTATTAGCGACATATTGAGATAATACACCTGGACCACAAGTAGCGGTACCTAAACCAGTAGTTTGCGCATCAAAATTTACTGTAATATAATCTGCCTCGTCCAATTCATTTAAATGACGAGCTTTAGCAATATCTAAATCATTATATGGATAAGCACTAAAACTCATAGGCTGATTGCCTCTTAAAAAGAAACCAACACCTTCCATATTGCTAACACTTGCCCACTTAACATCCATCTGATTGCAATTATCTTGTGGAATAGGCAATCTTTGATCATACATTTGCTGAGCAGTGGTTGAATAGAAATCAAACTTACCTCCACTTTTACGATCCGGATAAGTAGACATTTCACCCAACCCATACCAGCTTACTTCATTACAATCTTTAACCAACTTCATTTGTAAACCTGCCTTAGCAATTGCTCTTACAGATTCAGGTACATTTACTTCGGTAGCAATATTGAAAGTTCCATCGCCAAACACATGATACTGAACTACAGCGCCAATATTAGCGGTATTGCTTTTTAAATTGGTAGGATAAATAAGTATTACACTACCGTCTGCTATGTGTTTTACTGTAACGGAACCTGCAGACTGGTTTAATTGGTCAAGACCAGCTTCCATCCATCTCCTATTTCCCATGCCATCACGAATATCGTTTTCTGTTGGCGGACGATAAAAGTTCAATTTAGGTCCTTGCTTTAGCATTTCCTTACCATTAAACAGGTATGATGTCATTAAACCTGTTTTAGAATCAATCGTTAATTGAAAACCTTCTCCAATTACAACTTTAGAATCATCCCTATCAAGTAGTTTTATCTCTCCTTGATTTTTTACGGTTTGTAAGGACTGAGCTGTAACCGGTAATTTAAATTCTTCCCACGCCAATTCGTGTCCTGCTTTAACCAATCCTTTTTGTTGTTTTAGGCTTGCACTAAATTGTAGTAAATAAATTTGCCCAGCTTCTGGTGTTCCTAGTTTAGAAAGATCGACAGAGATCGCTTTCTTTTCCAAAGGTTTCACATCTAAATTAGATAGTGTTCCCTGAATTACAACGCCTTCAGCATTTTTTACCTTATAAGTAAGATCAAACTCATTTAAGTTTGTAAAATAATACTTGTTCATTATTTCAAACTTACCTTCTTTAAGGTCGATCGCCTTAATGGCTATATTTTGATATACTTTTTTAGTTTCCAATAACTGTGGATTTGGTAAACGATCTGGGTTCACCAAACCATTCATACAAAAACTATTGTCACTTGGCATATCGGTACCATAATCGCCACCATACGTATAATACATACGCCCGTTCTCATCAATTTCGCGAAGTCCTTGGTCAACCCAATCCCATATGCAACCACCTTGCAAAGCAGGATAAGCTTCAATAGCATCCCAATAATCTTGTAGTCCTCCACAAGAATTACCCATAGCGTGTGCATATTCACACTGAATTAATGGACGCTTTGGATTTGTTTTGGCATAATTCACCGAACCAGCAATACTCATGTACATAGGACAAAAAATATCCGTATGGTCTGCTTGACCAGCTCTTTCATATTGCACTGGACGAGAATCATCACGTTCCTTAATCCACTTGTAAGTAGCAACAAAATTAATACCATCACCAGCCTCATTACCTAAAGACCAAGTTACGATACAAGGATTATTCTTATCACGCTCAACCATTCTTACAGTACGATCCATATGCATTGGACCCCACTCTTTTTGCTTGGCCAAACTTGCTGATCCGTATCCCATACCATGTGATTCGATATTGGCTTCGTCAATTACATACAAACCATATTGGTTACACAGTTTATAGAATTCTGGTGCATCAGGATAATGACAAGTACGTACGGTATTAATGTTATTTTCTTTCATCAATCTAATGTCGGTTAACATCGATTCACGACTGATTACATGTCCAAAGTCAGCATCATGCTCATGACGATTAACTCCTTTAACATAGACTGCTTTTCCATTCACCATAAACTGACCGTCCTTAATTTCGCAAGTACGGAAACCAATCTCTTGTGTTAATGCCTGAACAGTATTTCCTTTTTTGTCTTTTAAAGCGATGACTAACTTATATAGGTTAGGTTGCTCAGCAGACCATTTAAGCGGATTATTAACTTTAGCTTCAAAACTAAAAGTTTTGTTATTCGCGCTAAGCTTTTGACTTAAAGCAAGATCAATTAGTTTGCTTTTTTTATCCATACTTAAAACACTAGCTTCTACGCTATAAGTACTTTTTTTATTGGCTGTCAAGTTTTCTACATCCACATCTAATGTAAAAACACCATTCTGATAGGTTTTATCTAATCCTGCATTAACAAAATAATCGTTAATGTGTACATTTGGTCGTGCCATCAAGAAAACCTCACGTTCGATACCACTTAAACGCCAGAAATCCTGACACTCTAGGTAACTACCAGTACTCCATCGGTATACTTCCAAAGCCAAATCATTTTCACCTTGACGGATGTATTTTGTAATGTCGAATTCTGCAGCTGTTTTAGAACCTTCGCTGTAACCAACTTTTTCACCATTCACCCAAATGTAAAAAGCAGATTTTACCGCTCCCAAATGAATGATAATCTGACGACCATCCCAATTGGCAGGAATAGTAAAGTTACGCTTATAACTTCCTACTGGATTGTATGTATTGGGGATTGTTGGAGGATTTGGCTTCTTCTTTTCTATCTGCCAAAATGGATATGAAGTATTCACATAAATAGCCGTATCGAAACCTTCGCACTCCCAATTAGCCGGTACTTTAATATCAGACCATGCTTCTACATCAAAATCCTTCTTGTAAAAATCGGATGGACGACTGGCCGGATTAGAAGCAATATTGAATTTCCAAATTCCATTCAAGGATTGATAATAAGGCGATTCGTCTTTGTTTGCATCCCAAGCTTGTTGTACATTTTCAAATGGTAAAAACCAAGCATATGGTTCCATCCTATTGATATTAAAAACCGTAGGATCTTCCCACTCCGTTTTTTGCGCCTGACTTAAAAATGTTGAACAAAGGCCCAACATTAATAATAGAACATTTAATTTTTTCATCTAGCTTAATATTTATTTATATTTTAATTAACAAATTAGGAAAACATGAAATTATATGGTCAAAAAAGAGTTGTAACAAAACATCGGCAATGCCACACCCCATCTATCATCTATTTTTTTCCTTCGAATTGCTCTTGTTGCTTACCTACTTCCTTGAGTTTATAATCATTAAGTTCTTTAAGCACCTTATCAAGTTTTTGCTGCAAGTCAGTTTTATTCATTGATGATTCCAATACATAATTTTCTGAAACATCATCAGAAGCTACTTCACTATAGATCGTTTTCTGATTCAATGCAGTACTTTCAAATTCTATCTCATCGGAGGTTGCCATATTAATACCACTTTTAATCAAGTTGGCTTTTACGACAATCTTACCCGCTTTATTTGTTGTTCGAACAAGAATTCGAGCTTCTCCCCACTCCACTTTGCATGGGTTTATTCCCAATCCTGGTTCAGATAAAATAACGCCTTCACCTTCTATATCAAATTTAATTGTACAGTTATTCAATCGCTTCACAATTCCATCCTGATCAGTAATCTTCGCAATTACCACAACAATATCAGAACCATCAGCTACAAACTTCATGTTCTCATCGTCTACACTTAATTTAATATGACTCGCTCTTTTCGCCGGCATACGTTTAAAAGTAGCAACTACTTTACCATCGATTAATCCTTCTGCAATAAAACTTGCTTTAGCAGCTTTTTTGCTACGATGCATGCGCTTTAAATCCATAAAGTTAAAAACATTCTTAAATACTACTGGAGGATGTTTCATGCCAACAGCATATTTTTCAACCTTATAATATAAGGTATCTTTTTCGTAAACAATTAACCTAACCTCATCGCAATTAGTAAATACAGTCACATCAGATTCCGAGAAGGGAGTCATTTCATTGGCAACAAATATCATAGGTCCTGAGTCCGCTTTTTCTAAGTCAATTTTTGGATCTCTCTGACTTGCGAATAAGAAATATGAATATTTAGGCTGACGAAAGCAATCGGTAATTCCACCATAAAAGGTATCTGGGTGATAACCGCGCTGATGATCGAACGAATGCCACAATGTTCCTCCAACATGTTGTTTTGGCGTTGTATAAATCGACTCGTAACACGAAAAAGCATAATCTGGATTTGCATAATGATTACTCTGAACTAACTGCGGACGCTCACCCCATACTTTTGCTGCACGACTTGGAGAGTTATGCGATGACCAATCGTCTACATTGTCACCCCACTCACGCGTAAACATCGATCTATCCTCGCCTTTGTAACGATCTTCCATAATGCGGATCATATCCGCAGAATTCTTTTCTTCAGCCGAGTACTTTTTGTTTTTTCTTGGGTGAGAATAAATTACATCAAAGTGCTTCTGCCCTTTAGCATGATCGTCACAAGCCGTATAAACTCCCTGATATGGATACTCTTCATGAACTAAATCATGTACATTTTTCGCAAAATAATCTGGGTACCATGTTTCGTTTAATATAGGCTCCCATAAAATTACAGAAGGATTATTTCGGTCTCGTCGCACCATATTTTTAATATCGGAATACACCAATTTTTCGAACTGAGGATCTTTATTCCAAAACTGCCATCCCGGAGTTGCTACAATAATAAACATTCCCAACTCATCACAAGCATCCATAAATGCAGGATCCTGTGGGTAATGTGCCGAACGAATTATTCTCATTCCAACATCACGAAGTTTTTTAACATCGCGCCATTGCAAGGAATTAGGCAAAGCATTTCCAATATATCCAAAGTCCTGGTGACGATTTGCACCAATCAACTTATCGTGATATGGCTTTCCATTCAAATAAAATCCTTCTTTGCCACGGAATTCTATTTTACGAATACCTATGCGTTTTTTAAAGCCATCGACAACTTTACCTTTGGCATTTTTGATGGTAGTAAACAGATCGTAAAGATAAGGTGTATCTGGTGTCCATAAATTTGGTGTTTTTATGCTTATTGATTGTTTTACGTTATTTGAAGCAGATGAAGCCAATTTAAGTTTTGACACTGATCGTCCAACAACTTTTCCTTCTTTGTTCTTTAATTCTGTAATCAAACTTAAATTTGCACGCGAAGATCCTTCATTTACAATATCTGTATTTACAAGAATATTAGCAGCTTTTTCAGAAATATTATCGTAATGAACAAAAACTCCACCTCCTGCTATTTTGTCAACATGATTAGGATCTGTAACATGAACTTTATTAGTTGAAATTAACCATACATCACGATATATTCCACCAAAATATACAAAATCAAGTTGTTTCTGTGTCTTTCCTGGAGGATAAGCTACATCATCGCTGTTATCAGCCTTAACTGCAACTACATTCATTTTATCGAAAGAAACAGCTTCGCTTACATCAACTATAAAAGGAATATATCCTCCAAAGTGCTGCTTTACCAATTTCCCATTTACCCAGATTTTGCATTTGCCCATAACTGCTTCGAAATGGAGAAAAATCTTTTTATTCTTCATGCTCTTTTCAACTTGAAAATGTTTCCTGTACCATGCCACACCTTGGTAATTAATACTACCACTTGCTTCTGCAGGTAATAACTCCAAACCGTGTGGCGTATTTACTACACTCCAAGCTGAATCATCGAAATCTGCTAATTCGGCATCTTTAACATCTTTTTTTACAAAACGCCAACCTGTATTAAAATTATATACTTCACGTCCTGAATTAGGAAGTTCATAAAATCCGGCGGTAGAATATTCCGGGTTTATTTTTTGAATTGTCTCACAAAATGAATAGGTTTCTAAGCCAACCAAGGCTATAAACAAGAGGAAAAGCTTCCTTACACGCATAAATATATATTTTTAATTTATATGCTTGTAAAGTTGATTCTAAAAGGGAAATATAAGGTTCAATATTATATCATAAGGGAGGAAAATCATATCATTCAACAAAAACAAGAGTCATTATCAATGTTCAGTTAACAAATATCAATGATCAAGTAATAAGGAACAAATTCCAAGGATCAAGAAAAAAAGAAAGTGAAAAATCCTTGCATATCTAATTTGCTCCGTACTTTAGCTCGAATCTGAAGTGAAGTAAAAGCAACAAGTTATAAAATCTTAGGAAATAAAATTATGCACAAAGCATCGAGGAACAACTGTCGATAAGTACTTACTTTTTCTATTCATGTCATGCCATTACTCAATCTTGATTGGTAGGCATCTTAAGAATATATTCCTTTGGTGTAATTCCATATTCTTGTTTAAAACAACGACCAAAATACTTGGCATCATTAAATCCTACAGAATATGCTGTTTCGGATACATTGGCTGATTTTATTAAAATATTCTTTGAAAGATCTAAACGATATTTTTTAATAATATTATTCGCAGAGACATCGGTTATAGATTTTAACTTTCTATAAAATGTAGCATGCCCAAGCGACATTTCATTTTCAAAATATTCTACACTAAATTCAGGATTTGTGCAATTCGTCTTTAAAACTATCAAAAGTTTATCAAGAAAGAGTGCATCGGAATCAGACACATTACCAGTCAAATTAAATATCTCAAATCGTTTACTAATTAAATCTTCTGCCTTCACATCCTCTACATCAAAGCCGGTTTTATTTCTTCCCGTATAAACAATGTAAACCACAGCAATAATCAGTATAATCGTCAGGATCAATATAACAATATACATAGTGCTTATGCGTTCTTGTTGCAACACAGTAAAATACACTGGTTTAGAATAAGTATAATTACGCCCGTCAACAGTAGCCCGTGTTTTTAGTTTATATTCCCCTTCCTCTAAATTTCGTATTTCAATAATGTGCTCACATGCACGCCAAACCGTATCTACTGATTCTAAAAACAATTCGTATCGAAGCTCTAGGTTTTTATCATAGTTTGATGAAAGGATCTTAAAATCCATATTGGCATTATTATAATAAAAAACAGAGTCTTGTTTATATTCAAAAGAATCATCTTGCTTAAGCCCCAAATACTCAATACTTGGTTTCTTATACTTTTCAGGATTTATAAGTTGTAATCCTTTTTCACCACCAAACCAAATCCTCTTATTACTATCCTTAAACGAAACTCTTCCTGAGTATTGTCCACATCCATGAAACATATTCGATTTAAAATTCACAAAACTGCTATCTTTACTTTCATACACTGACATTCCGCCTAGTGAGGCCAACCACAATCGGCTAAATTTGTCAATGGCTATAGAAACAATATTATTATATTCATCTCTAAATGGATTTTTCAAATGATTAATTGATTTGGTTTGTCTATTAATGATCAACAATCCTTCTTCATCAAGACCTACTG
>JADGFH010000252.1 GCA_016743925.1 Labilibaculum sp. | reverse complement strand
GCCCTAAATCACATTCTTAAAAAGGATAAGAATTAGGGTCGTGAAATTGAATTATTGGTTAATTTTAAAATATTATGCAAATGAAATTTGTAGTATCAAGTACAGAGCTGTTGAGTCATTTACAGGCAATTAGTCGGGTTATCAGTAGTAAGAATACCTTGCCGATTCTTGATAATTTCTTATTTGAATTGAAAGATGACCAATTGGTAGCTACTGCATCGGATTTGGAATCTACCCTAATTACTACTATTCCATTAGAAACTTCGGTTGGTGAAGGTGTAATTGCTTTTCCAGCTAAAATCTTAACTGATACTTTAAAAGAGTTTCCTGAACAACCACTTACATTCGATATTGATTCAACTTCTTTAGCGGTGAAAATTACATCAGAAAATGGTGTTTTTAGTATTGTCGGTCAGAATGGGGAAGATTTTCCTAAACTACCAGAAAGAGAAGAATCAAACCTAGTGAATATTACTGTTGAAAGTGATGTATTACTTACGGGTGTAAACAAAACATTGTTTGCAACCGCTGATGATGAACTTCGACCTGTAATGAATGGTATTTTTATTGAATTAAGTAGCAATGATTTAACTTTTGTTGCCTCTGATGCACATAAATTGGTTCGTTACAAAAGATTAGATGGAAGATCAGAAGTTGAGTCTTCATTTATTTTACCTAAAAAACCAGCTTCATTATTGCGTAACATTCTTCCAAAGGAAGAGAATCCTGTTCGCATTGAGTTTGATGATAAAAATGCATTTTTCACATTATCAAACTACAAATTGATTTGTCGTTTGGTAGAAGGAAATTACCCAAGTTATAATTCTGTTATTCCTAAAAACAATCCTAATGTTTTAACGATTGATAGAGTAGAATTATACAACACTTTAAAGCGTGTTTCTGTATTTTCTAATCCAGCAAGTAACTTGATTAAATTTGAACTGAAATCAAATGAATTAGTTGTTTCTGCTCAAGATATTGATTTTTCAATTTCGGCAAGAGAGAGATTGCAATGTCAGTATGAAGGACAAGAGTTAGAGATTGGATTTAAATCTGTTTTCTTATTAGAAATTTTATCTAATATTTCTTCATCCAACGTATTGGTAGAATTGTCGGATCCAACAAGAGCAGGGATTTTCCTTCCTTACGATAACGACAATGCTGATGAAGATGTGTTGATGCTGTTGATGCCGATGATGATCAATGCATAAAGAAGAAAAAGATGATTAAAAACTAAAATAAACCCAACAGAATCTAATTTTCTGTTGGGTTTCATATTTTTGTAGCAAAAGCTAATAATTCATACGCATACCATGAATCTGAATTTAAAGAACCCAATTGCATTTATCGATTTAGAAACAACAGGAATTAGTGTTGCAAAGGATCGAATTGTTGAAATCTGTATAGTAAAAGTATTTCCTAACGGAGAAGAAGAGGTTAAGACTTTTAGAGTAAATCCTGAAATGCCAATTCCTGCACAATCAAGTGCCATTCATGGTATTTTTGATGTGGATATAAAAGACGAGCCGAGTTTTAAGGAATTAGGTAAAAATATTGCAAAAATTTTAGAAGGGTGCGATTTGGCAGGATACAATTCCAATCGTTTCGATTTCCCATTATTAGCGGAAGAGTTTTTGCGTGCAGATATCGATTTTGATATGAAAAAAAGGAAGTTTGTTGATGTTCAAACCATCTTTCACAAAATGGAACAACGAACTTTAGTTGCTGCTTATAAATATTATTGCAATAAGGAACTAGAAGGTGCGCATGGTGCTGAGGCAGATACCAAAGCAACTTATGAGGTGCTAAAATCTCAATTGGATAAATATGATAATTTAGAAAATGATATCGAATATTTAGCTGACTTTTCATCTCAGAATAAGAATGCCGATTTTGCTGGATTCATTATTATTGATGAAAAAGGGATTGAACGCTTTAACTTTGGTAAAAACAAAGGGAAAACTGTAGAGCAAGTGCTATCAGAACAACCAGGATACTACGGTTGGGTGATGAATAGTGACTTTCCATTGTTTACAAAAAAGATTCTTACTGAAATTAAACTGAGAGGTTTTAACAAGTAAAAACAAGTACCAATGAAGATATTAGCAATAGGGCGAAACTACGCGAATCATGCTAAGGAATTAAATAATCCTGTTCCTGCGGAACCAGTTGTGTTTTCAATGCCCGATTCGGCACTTTTAAAGAGCAATAAAGATTTCTACTATCCTGATTTTTCTAAGGATATTCATCATGAAGTAGAAATTGTAGTTAAGATTAGTAGAGTAGGAAAAAACATTCCAATCGAATTTGCACATCGTTATTACACTGAAATTGGTTTAGGGATTGATTTTACTGCCAGAGATATTCAGGCGGAGTGTAAAAAGAAAGGTTTGCCATGGGAGAAAGCGAAAGCTTTTGATGGTGCCGCACCTATAAGTAAGTTCATCACCAAGGATCAATTTAAAGATGTGAATCAAATGGATTTCCATTTAGACATCAATGGCAAGAGAGTACAAACTGGAAATACTGCCAATATGATCTTTTCCATCGACTATTTAATTGCCTATTTATCGCAGTTTTTTACTCTTAAGATTGGTGATTTGATATATACAGGGACACCAGAAGGAGTTGGTCCTGTAAAAATAGGAGATCACCTGGAAGGAGCTCTTGAAGGCGAACAATTATTAGACTTTAAGGTTAAATAAGCCAATTACCGTATAAATTCTGTATTTAATCAGTTAAATAGCCGGAACATTATTGTTTCCGGCTATTTTTTTATAAACAATTGAAAGGTAACTAGTTTAGTCAAATTCAGATCAGCTTTAATTCTTATTTTAATGATTTTTAAGACTTTAGCCTGTTGCCTTTGCTCGCTAATCGTTTTAATAGTTGGGAAACATCACTATCTTTGAACTAATATTACAACTAAAACATTTTTATGGAATATCAGCATTGGGGAAAGCTAATTCGCAATCGTATTGAAAAATATACGGATGGAATTGCCATGCACTACAAGGACGAGAAGAGTGGTGAATGGATTGGTGTAAGCTGGACTGAATTTGGTTTGCAAATTCGACAAATATCAAAAGCTTTAATAAAGGTTGGTGTTGGAGAAAAACAGATGGCTGCTATTTTTTCGCAAAATATGCCAGAATGGATTACTGCTGACCTTGCCATTATGTGTTTAAGAGGTGTAACGGTACCAATATATCCTACAAATTCAACGAAAGAGGCTGAATATATTGTAGAAGATTCTCAAGCACAAGTAATATTCGTTGGCGAGCAGGAGCAATACGATCGCACAATGGAATTTATTGATCGTGTTCCCCATGTAAAAATGGTGGTTGCTTTCGATAAGGATGTAGTCTTGTCTGATTTTGATCGATCAATGCACTGGGATGAGTTCTTAATTTATGGGAAGAATTCTAAAATGGGGCCTGAGTTTGAAGATCGGTTTGAAAGAGCTGAATTAGACGATTTGGCAACATTGATTTATACATCAGGTACTACTGGAGAACCTAAAGGTGTAATGATTGACCATAGTAATATTTCTAGCGTATTGGTTTCTCACGACAAGGAGTTAAATGTATCCGAAAAGGACAGATCATTAAGCTTTTTACCTTTGAGTCATGTTTACGAAAGAGGCTGGTGTTTTTTCTGTTTTCACAGAGGAATAGAGGTTTATTTTAACCGTGATCCTAAAAAAATTGGTGAAACCATGAAAGAGGTAAAGCCAACTGTGATGTGTACTGTTCCTAGAATCTATGAGAAGATATATTCTGCGATTCAGGACAAAAGTAAATCAGCATCTCCAATTAAGCGTAAGTTGATTGATTGGGCGATTAAAACGGGTGGCAAATACAATAATGAGTACAAGTTAATTGATAAGAGAATACCAGTAGGATTGAAAGTAAAACACAAGCTAGCGGATAAGTTAGTTTTAAGTAAATTTCGAGAAATTTTTGGTGGTAGAATCAATTTTATGCCATGTGGCGGTGCAGCTTTATCGAGTAATATAATAGAGTATTTTCATGCAGCAGGTTTAAATGTGAAAATGGGATACGGTTTGACCGAAACGATGGCTACAGTTTGCTTGTATGGTGATCGAAATATTGATTTTAATACTACCGGACAAATTATTGTAGGTACTGAAATTAAAATTGGAGCAAACGACGAAATTTTGGTTAGAGGCCCTGGAGTAATGCGAGGTTATTACAAGAAGCCTGAAGCTACTGCTGAGGTAATGAAAGATGGTTGGTTTTGTACTGGCGATGCAGGAAGAATAGATGTTAATGGAAATGTGACTATTACTGATCGAATTAAAGATTTAATGAAAACTTCGGGAGGGAAATATATTGCTCCTCAAAAGTTAGAAACGACTTTGGTTAATGATCAGTTTATTGAGCAAATCGCAGTTATTGGTGATGCAAGAAAATATGTAACAGCCTTGGCTGTTCCTGCAATCGAACCTTTAAAGAAATTGGCTACACAATACGATATTGGTTTTGAAACAATTGAGGAATTGATTAGCAATTCGCAAATTATCGAGTTTTTCGAAAAGCGATTTGAAGATATGCAGAAAGAATTCTCACGTTTTGAGAAAATTAAAAAGTTTACTTTATTACCAAAAGAATTTTCGATAGAAGCGGGAGAGATAACTTCTACTTTGAAACTGAAAAGAAAGGTAATTCAAGAAAAATACAAGCATCTAATTGAGAAGATGTATAAAGATTAATAAACCCACCAGTTTATTTATATAACTCCGTTAGAATTAATTTTCTAACGGAGATTTTTAGTTTATGCTTTTTGTGCAATCATTCCAATCCATGGGCTTTCCTTTTCGAAGGGTTTTCCTTGCAGGTTAGACCAATAATCCTTCACTTTAAAACCAGACTCTTCCATCATGCTAATACTTCTTTTTAGAGAAAAGTAATGTTTCCAAATATGATGAGTTCTAACTTCACCATTTTTTAATAACATGGTGTATTTGTCCAGTCGTACTTTCTCCTTTTTGTATTTAAAATGAGATTGTAACAAGAGATGTTCCTCTTCACTCCAAAAGCCTTCGTCATCACTAATATACCAAGATTGTTCAGCTTCTTCTTTTGAGAAAATATGTTTGGTAAACACATCGAAGATGATAAAACCGCCTGGCTTTAATGCTTTGTAAACCTTCTTAAGAAGTAATTTCCTGTCTTCATGAGATAAGACGCATAAGTCACCATAAATAAGAGTGATAACATCAAATTCATTCTGATAATCAATTTCCAGATAGTCTTGACAAATGTATTTTATTCGATATTGAAATCCTTCTGCTTGCTCTTTGGCATAATCAATAGAACTTTGTGAAATATCAATGCCAGTAACATCATAGCCTTGTCCATAAAAGTTTTCACTGTACAAGCCAGGTCCACATCCTAAATCAAGTAATTTACTGTCTTCTGGAAGTTTTAAATATTCACACAACCAAACTACCGATTGTAAAATGTCTTGATACTTTCGGGATCCCTGATCCGATTCATCATCCAAATGTGCATTTAAAAGATGCTCTGAGATGTAAGGATCTTGCCAGAAATTTCCATCATCTTTGGCGAATAGTTCTGGTTTTCCTGTTATTTTTTCAAGTTTAGCCAAGTCCAGTAAACCTTCTGCTGATATCAATTTCATAGTTATGAGTAGATTATTATTGCTTTAAATGATTTGCTGCAATTTTACTCTTTTAATTCCTGAAATGCTACTTAAATCGGAAGTCAAATCGGTCAACTTAACCTTTTCTGAAATTTGTACAGTCAGGTAATAGCTGATTTTATCTTCATCAAACGAATGCTCAATATCAATGGTTCTAACTGCAACTTTGTGTTTGTTTAGTATTGGAAGAAAATCATCGGAATGGACTTTTTGCCCGTGCGTATAGATGTTCAATCGTTTAATGAATTTGTTAGTGAAAACTTTCTTCCCTAAAACATCAAGAACAACCAAAGCAATCAATAGTATTGTTGTGCCAATAATTGCTCCCATATACATTCCAGCACCAATAGTTAGACCTAAAGCAGCAATCACCCATATTGAGGCAGCAGTTGTAAGGCCTTTTACATTTACACCAAACTTCATAATTGCACCAGCCCCTAAAAAACCAATTCCAGAAACTACTTGTGCTGCTATTCTCGATGGATCTCCATTTTGAAACTCAGGGAAAGTTTGAGGTACAAAAATAGAAAGTAGCATGATTAAAGTTGAGCCCATACAAATTAAAATATGGGTACGTAAACCAGCAGGTTGTTTGTGTTTTTCCCTTTCAACGCCAACAATAAAGCCAATAATAAAACTGAAAGTCAATCTGAAAAAAATAGTTTCAGTTGTAATTTGCGTTTCAGATATTAATTGTAAAATATAATCCATTTAATATTTTTTGTAGTAGATGACTTTTATTTGTTTAAATATTTTCTTCTTCTTTTTTCACAACATATACTTGTCCTGTTTCATAGCGAATTACTTCAATTTCAATATCCTTATCAAGGAAGCCATCTTCTGATTTTGCATCATATATCTGTCCATCTATTTGTACTTTCCCAGAAGGACGAAGAACGCTTAAAACAATTCCAGTTTTACCAATTAGTGCTTTTGCGTGCATCTCAACTCCTACATAACCATCAGCTGGATTCTCAACAGCACTTAGAGCTAAATGACTAAGGAAGGAGTTGGAAGCAAATAACTTTTTACTTAGGTATATCGATCCTAAAATGGAAGCAAGCATTGAAAATACAACCAGCATGCTTGCACTTAGTAAGGCTCTAATGTGACGTTGTTCAAAATCAAAAGCAACATTATCGACCAAACTTAGTGTTAAACCTGTTATTATTAACGTGACTCCTGAAACACCTGCGATTCCAAAGCCAGGAATGACAAAAATCTCCACAGCGAGTAGTATGACTCCAATAGCAAATAAAAGAATTTCCCAATTTTCAGCCATGCCTTGCAGATAAAGAGGGGAGAAGTAGAGTACTGCCGCAATTACCGAAGCTAATATCGGAAATCCGATCCCTGGGGTTTGTAGCTCAAAATAAATACCACCAATAATTAGCATGATTAAGATTCCCTGAAGCACTGGGTTGATCATGAAATCCACCATTTTTTCGATTCTAGTTGGTTCGTATTTTTTTAGGATGTATTCGCCAACGCCAACTTTTTCTAATACTTCCTCTACGCTATTTGCAATACCCTCGCAATAGCCATTTTTAATTGCTTCATCCGGAGTAAAGGTTAGCACTTTTCCTGTGTCAATTACATTTTCGATATAAGTGCGAGGATCTACCATCGCTTCAGCAATTAAAGGATCTCTTCGCCATTTATAAATGGTGTCGCCCTTTTGAATTATTGTATCTTTCCCGTGCGATTCGGCAGTAGCTCTCATAGTCGATCGCATGTAAGATTGGTATTTATCTGGCATTGCTTCGCCAGTTTGATTTACAACCGTTGCAGCACCAATATTGGCACCTGTTCTCATATAAATACTATCACAAGCAATAGAGATTAAAGCTCCTGCTGATGCTGCGTTGTTGTCGATAAATACATAAACAGGAATTTTGCTATTTAAAATAGCGGTTCGAATCGAATCTGCATGAAGAACCATTCCTCCGTAGGTATTCATATGAATTAAAACGATGTCTGCATTCCATTCTTTAGCATCTTTCATTGCCTCTTTAGTTTGTCTCCATGCAGCAGGCCCTATTTCTCTTTTGATATCAAATTTATATACTTGAGTAGTGTCAATAAGAGTGATACTATCTTGTATTGGCTTTGCTGTAAGATGCAAACTCATTAAAATAGAAATGCTTAAGAGGATAAAATTGCGAAGGCTATTCATATTATAGTTGTATTTAATGTTTTGTCTATAAATTAAGCTTGATATTGAATCGATTGATGCAATCGC
>JADGFH010001033.1 GCA_016743925.1 Labilibaculum sp. | reverse complement strand
TTAATTGCCTCTTTTGTATTCATTGGAATGCCAAGGTGTCGTGCAAATCCATTACCCGAACCACAAGGAATTATTCCCATAGCAACATTGCTAAAGCTTAAAGAATTTGCAATTTCATTAATGGTTCCATCTCCTCCAATTGCGATTACAACATCAAATCCATTTTTAACAGCAAGTTTTGCCAATTCGGTACCATGGCCTGCGTAATCTGTCTTTTCTATCTTAAGATGAAATCGTTTATGATCAAGATATTTATCCAGTAGTATTTCAATATTATTCTGTTTGCCTTTTCCAGAAATAGGATTAACTATCGCCAGAGTCTTTAATGTTGTTGTCATTCTTTTAAATTAGAAATAAAATTTAAAGAGATTTAATTATCTTGATTATAGGTGTGTAAAGTTAATCAGAAAAGTTATAGCCTTTGTGATGGAATAGATAGCTTGCTGTTTGATAATAACTTATTGCTTCCTCTAAATCCTGTTGATCTATTTGATTTGCTATTTGTTTTTTATCAATTACTTGATATGATTCTGTTCGTTTGGTTGGTAATTGAACAGTTAATTTATCCTCTTTTAACAAGCCAATTTTTTGGTAAGTACCTATTAGTGCACGATTTGGTTCTTCAAAAAGAATGTCTTTACCAAAAAATTTTGAAGTGTAATCCATATTTAACAAACCCATAATTGTTGGAGCAAAATCGATTTGAGATGCCAATGTGTTAATTTCTTTTGGTTCTATTATCTCTGGGGCATAAATCATGAAAGGAATATGATATTTCTCCACTGGGAGTGATGTTTTTCCGGCACTCGAAGCACAATGATCAGCAACGATAACAAAGATTGTATTGTTGAACCATTCATGATTTTTAGCCTCGCGTAGGAATTTGGAAATGGCAAAATCGGTATACTTTACAGCTCCTTTTCTACCTGAATGAGAAGGAATATCAATCTTTCCATCAGGATAGGTGTAGGGACGATGATTAGAGGTAGTCATGATGAAGTTATGAAAAGGTTTTCCCTTTTTGTAAGCTTTATCAGCTACTTGACTTGCCTTTGCAAATAAATCTTCATCACATACACCCCAAGCATTTTCAAAAGTAATTTCATTTTTTTGAAAATTCTTTTTGTCTACGATATTGTAGCCACTATTTTCAAAGAAATAGTTCATGTTATCGAAATAACCGTTTCCTGCATAAATAAAATTAGCTTCGTAGCCATTCGATTTAAGAACATTACCCATGGTGAACATTTGCTCGTTATTTGGTCTTTTTACAATGGAGTAGCCAGGTGTTGGTGGTAACGAAAGAGTTAAGGCCTCCATTCCACGAACCGTTCTTGTACCTGTCGCATAAAAATTGGTAAAAAAGAGAGATTGCTGAGCAATTGTATCCAAATTAGGAGTGATGTTGTATTGTCCTCCAAACTTGGTAAAAAATGAACCACTCAAGCTTTCAACAGTAATCATCATTACATTGTAGTTTTTGACTTCACCAACATAAGTAATTTCTCTTCTCACATCGAATACATCGTCGCTAATAAACTTACTGTTTGAAGTTTTAATTAGCTTTCGCAGCTTTGTAAAAGCTTCCTTATCATCAATAGATTGATAAAAAAGCTTATAATCTAATTCGTTGTTTCTAAAGGCAGAGAAAATTTGGTAAATACCATTGTGAGCCAATTCGTTTGAATAGGTATTCTCTCTTATTTCTGCAGAAGACTTATCAATGACTAAAAACGCGATGAGTGGCAACAACCAAAGAATTAAACTTGTAGTTAGTCGTGATACAAACTTAGATTCAGAGCTGATGGTTTTATCGAAATGTTTTTTTACAAGAGCAAAAATAATTGCTGAAAGCAAAAGCATTCCCAAAATAATAATAGGCATCGGGTAAGATTCTTTAATGTTTGAGATTACTTCGTGTGTATAAACCAAATAATCAACAGCAATAAAGTTGTAGCGAACACTAAATTCTTCCCAAAAGAACCATTCGCCTATGCC
>JADGFH010000251.1 GCA_016743925.1 Labilibaculum sp. | reverse complement strand
GTTTCTGGCCCATTATCACTAGTAAAAACAACTAAAGTATTTTCCTCAATACCATTATCTTTTAAAGCTTTCATCACTTTTCCCAGAACATCATCCACCTCAATTACAAAATCGCCATAATTACCAGCTTTACTTTTCCCAGCATATTTTTTATTTGGAGCTACCGGAGTGTGTGGTGCATTCAATGCAAAGTAAATAAAGAATGGTTTTTCTGATTTACTGTATTCTCCAATTTTCTCTACCATTTTATTTGTAAAAGCCGGCAAATAAAATTCAGGTCCTCTTCCTTTGATTGAGTGACCTGGACGACCATAACCATTTTTTTCTCCCCTTTGCAATACTGTATTTGGCTTTTCTATATTTTCATTTTCAATCAAACAATATGGTGCCATATCCATAGAAGCAGAAATTCCATAATAATAATCAAATCCTTTTGTTGTAGGACCATTAGTAATGGATTTTGCAAAATTTACATTAGCTCCTGATTTTTCTGCGATTTTGCCATCTGTAGTTTTCCAACTCATCCCCAAATGCCACTTACCAATGCTTGCAGTCTGGTAACCATGCTTTTTAAGCATAGAGGCCACAGTTTCACGTCCTTCATCAATTAATGCAGGGCTATAGCCTGTGAGTACTCCACGTTTTAAAGATGTGCGCCAAGCATAACGACCAGTAAGAACACTATACCTAGAGGGAGTACATACAGATGAACTGGAATGTGCATCTGAAAATATTACTCCCGAATTTGCCAACTCATCCATATGTGGAGTTTGTATTTTAGATTCTGGATTTAAACAACTTACATCTCCATAACCGAGGTCATCACATAAGATGAAAATAATATTTGGTGCGTTTTTTTTTGTAGTTGAAAAACTATTAAAACTAACCAGCAAGCAGATTATTGCAACTACAATATTTAAATTTCTCATAATAATTCTATTGTCTTTATTATTTATTCCAATTCTCTTCAATTACCTTCTGAATCAGAGGATATTTTCCATCTTCTTCATTCAATTTCCCACGTCTGGTTTCTAGTTCCACTTTCAACTTCTTAATAACTAAATCATAGGCAGCATCGTCGTAGCGATTGTCCATTTCGAAAGGATCTTTTTCCAAATCGTAAAACTCCCATGCCGCAGGTGTTTGAAATTCCGTAATTGACCATCGGTTCAGAGGAGCTTTCCCTCCTCTTTTTAAATAGTCAAGCCCATAGAAGAAAATGAGTTTGTATCTCTTCGTACGAATACCAAAGTGAGCTGGATTTGCATGAGCATGCGCCATGTGCATCCAATATCGATAATAAGTACTTTGTTGCCACCCCTCGGGTTCTTCTCCATTTTTTAGAATATTCTTAAAACTATGTCCTTGCATATAATCAGGAACTTTTCCACCTGCTAAGTCAATAATTGTAGGAGCAAAATCAGTATTATTAATAATCGCATCAGTACGTGTTCCCGCTTCAATCATTTTTGGGTAACGAACTAAAAACGGCATTCGCATAGATTCTTCATACATCCATCTTTTATCAATATAATCGTGCTCCCCTAGCATAAACCCTTGATCTCCGGTATAAATAATAATGGTATTATTCATTAAACCCTCTTTTTCCAAATAATTAAAAATTCGTTTTACATTATCATCAACTCCCTTTACACAGCGCAGATATCTTTTTAAATATTCTTGATAAGCCAGATGTTTATACTCTGGATCAGGATTATTTGGATCAATTTTCATGTGTTTCCCCATATCTCGGGTGTAATTTCGATGTCCAACCGAAGAACCAATGGTATCAAGCAGGGAATGATTCTCTCCGTAGGTTCCTACAGAACCATTGTTAGCGTTGTAATATAAACTCGCTGGTTCAGGAATCTCGACATCTTCCAGATAATCCTTGTATTTTGGATTAAACTCAAACATATCGTGAGGTGCTTTAAAATGATGCATCAAGAAAAATGGTTTTGACTTGTCGCGCTTGTTTTTAAGCCATTCGAGGCATAAATCTGCAATCACATAAGAGGAATGCCCTTCGTATTGCTTACCAATTAATCTCTTTTTTCGACCATGTGTAATTGCATCTATTTCTTTGGTCATTCCTTTTTCAACCAACACTGGATTAAAATAATCACCCTGATCGTATAATACGTTATAATAATCAAAAGCATCAGGACGATTTTTTAAGTGCCATTTCCCGACAACAGCAGTTTGATATCCTAACTCTTTCATTTCATAAGCGAGATACTGATTTTCAGGTGCTAGTTTTCCACTTAAATCCAATACACCATTTGTTTGACTGTATTGCCCTGTCATTATACAAGCACGAGAAGGAGTACAAATTGAGTTTGTGCAAAAAGCATTCTCAAACAAGATACCTTCGTGAGCCAGTCGATCAATCGTTGGCGTTGGATTCAGTTTAGCCAATCGGCTTCCATACACCCCAAATGCTTGAGATGTATGATCATCTGACATGATATACAGAATGTTTGGCTTATTTTTATTTACAACCTGCGAAAAGCAAGTAGATGTGGTAAAAAGCAATAAGATTAAGGTGACAAAAAATTGCGAATTGTACTTCATAATATTAATGTGTTACATTCAATTAATTACTACTCTAAAACCGACATTAAATATTTTCTGATATGGCATATAATAACGTCTACTACCAGATTTTGCTTTCTTTGCACGATCTCTCCAAGAACCTCCTTTTACCACTTTCATTTTATCTGAATAATACCTATCCTGATCATTTCCGGTTTTCTGATATGAAGTTGTTGTCCACTCTGCCACATTTCCATGCATATCATATAATCCCCACCAGTTAGGTTTGTAAGTTCCAACAGGGGCCGTTATCATGTGTGCATCATTAAATTCACTATCACGGGGTATAAAAGCATAATATGGCAATTTAGGATTTGAATCACCTATGAAACTAGGATTAACTCCTTGTACTGCGAATTTTCGAACTTCCTGATCAGACAAGTTTTCAAACTTACCAAAATCACTCGATACTAATTCATACCAAAAATCAGATGAAGTACCAGCCCGACAAGCCCATTCCCATTGATTTTCATTAGGAAGAGTTACTTTTTTATTAATTTTTTCTCCAAGCCATTTACAATAAGCAAGCGCTTCGCCATAAGACACACGAATTACTGGTTGATTTGGATTGTTTGCTGGGTAACCAGGGGTTGTATGATCTTTCCACTGCTGATCGATAAATCGACTATCATGTTCTTTATCAAATAAAGCAAATTGTGCGTTGGTAATTTCACATTCACTCATATAAAATGGTTCGTTAATTTTAACGAGAAGCTGATTTTGTTCATCTTCATATCCATTAGGATTTCCTTTAATAAATTGTCCCATTGGAATACCTACAAATTTTATTTTTTGACCATTTCCTAGATCATATTCAACAAATGACTTTTTAATTTCCATCTGTTTTGTTTTTGATTCCTCCGCTGACAATGGCCAACCTTCTAATACCGGAATACTCTTCTTCACCATTTTCTTCTTTGGATATTGAATGGACTCAATAACAATATTTTCCATGTGTGCTACCAAACTATCGTATTCTGCTTCTGGGTCAACGGTTACATTGGCATATCTTTCAGTTAAGCACTTTCGTCTTTTATCTTGGTCAAAATCACGAAATTCAGGAGGAGACCATTTTCCACGATATGGTGCATTCAAATCAATCCACGCGTATAATTTCTCCCAAGAATCATCATCCAGTCTAACTCCATGGTGTCCTCTTTGAAGTAGCTGAATCAGTTCACTTGTACTCGCGTGATATTCCATAGGCTTGAGTAAATGTATATCACTTTCAGGTCCAGGTCTTCTGACAAAAGGATGTAGAGCCATATAAGCTTTATCTTTCAAAAAGTATTCAGCTTTCTGTTTACCTTTATGATCTACAAGTTCATGCTTTCTATAATCAGGAGTTGATTCATTGGTCCCGTTATGACAAGAAATACAATATTTATCTAATACTGGTTGAACTTCATAACGGAAAGAAAATGGACGTGCATTCCCTTGCCAATTTTCAATTTTAGATGGCCCTCTTCGCGAAGCTAATTTGAATGTGTTTGGAGGAACCTGATTGGTTCTTTCATGACAACCAATACAGGATACATTTTCTCCAGGCATACCTACAAACCATGAACGCATAATTTGCAAAGCCTGACCTGTTGAATCTAAAGGCTGGATTGAAATTGGTGTGTTTGCCGGAATTTTAAATAAGGCTGATCCATCTTTCTCTACTGGAACAGTACCCAATACCCGTTTGATATCCCAACTACTTTCAACTCCAACTGTTTGATGACCACCAGTTTCTATATGTGCATAATGATAAGCAAACAATCGAAGTTCTTTCACACTTCCTTTTGGAATACCTTTCAGTCCATTTCCAAAATAAATATCTGCAATATAAACAGTCGCTTCCTTATCATCCTCTTTAATTCGAGAAGGAATTACAGGAGGAGTTTTCTCTTTTCTTACTGGAATCGGATCAAACAAACCAGAACCTTCAATTTCCTTAATCAAGGTCAGATTATCAAAAACATCAACAAGATAAATTCCCCATAGAGAATTTTCATTCATTTTTGCAGAAACAAGAAAGTATTTATCATTTAACGGATATGGATGCAAAAATTGTGGCCAAACTCCTTGTACAAGCTGATCTTTAATAATTGGCTCGACTTTTCTTCCACGATGTGGAATCTCCTGTACTACACCATCTGCTTCAGAGCGACCTTGTGCAGGATCAATAATCATTAATCGTCCTGAACGACTGATTCCATGATGTCCTCCTACAATTCCAATAACTTTAGTTGAATGATTTGGTAAAGGACGAGCATACAAATAGGAATTCGGGAAATATGAATTGCTTCCGTAATACTCCTTTTGCCCCGTTCCATCCGGATTACAACTCATCAAAATACGACTGAAGTAATGTGCTAAATCACTATACTCCCATCTCAAAAACATTAATCGTCCGTTATTTAATACCGTTGGGCAAAAGTCACTATCTTGCTCATAAGTTAATTGGCGAATTTTCCCTGTTTTACTATCCTTCACATAAAGTACTGCCATTGGACGACTTCCTCCTTCGCATGGCAAGCCCTGATAAGTAGCATCTGAAGTAAATGCAATATTGCCATTTGGTAAATAGCAAGCATCAAAATGATTGATATCTGGCAGACTATCCGGTGTCACGCATTTAATATTTTCACCATTAATATCAGCCTCGTACACATGCCAAAGATCCTTATCATTCTCCATTGAAAAGAGTATATTCTTTCTATCAAAATCTAGCTCCAGATCTGTTATTAATTTTTTATCATTGGCCTTAATTACACTCTTAATATTCATTTCCCCTCGAATATCTGTCAAGCTAGAAATACTATTTTTCCAATCTCCACCAATTTCAGAAATTCGAGTATTATTATGAGAGTTCAAACTCGGAAATCCAAATTGCTTAGGCATTCTTTTCCGGCTGTTGGTTGCATCTCTTTTCAGAAAAATCAACTCATCAAAGTCTAACAGTGGATTAGCCACCAAAGCTTCATCAATTGTTGCCAGATACTCCTCTGCCTTTTTCAGAGTCTCTTTTTCGCCCCCTTTTAAGCCTTTCAGTAATGAAGCTTTTTCATTTTTAAATTTGCTCAATGAGCTAAGATAGAAATCAGCTTTTAGGTATGAATTGGGAAACTGCTTTTTACTATCTTGAATCGCCATTTTAACAGGCTCTACCGGCTGATCCTGAATACGCTCAATTGCACGTTTAAAACGATCTGCAAAATCAAGATACTGCCTAAGCTGAAAAAGATCTCGAACTGAATTTACCTCAGCACTAAAATTCTCTTTATTCTTTATATTGCTTAACTGAATGTAGTTTTCCGCCAAGCCTTTGTAATCTGTATTCTTCAGTTTTACTTTGGTGAGCCCGCTTTTTATCTCCAAACCAAGTCCGCTATTTTTTGTAGATGCAGGATAGTTATGAAGAACCTCAGCTTCCAGGTCTTCTATTCTGGATTTGCACTTTTTATCCTTTAAGAAATCATTTACGATATCTATTCGAACAAACTGATCTTTTTGTGGTGTATCGAATTCTACTTTTTCAAAATCACCTTCCCACTCTATTCGAATAACTCCATTGTTTCCATATTTACGCCATCCGATAAAACGTCCCAATTCAAACGTCTGTTTAGACAAGTCAATTTGTTGTTTTTTACCATTTTTACTGATCAAGTTGAAGTTTCTCAACTCTCCAGTTCTCAACTCTTTATTTTTATTTTCAAAGTTGATGTAAAAATGATCAAGCCCTTTTATTGAAAATTCAACATGTGTTTTAGTATTACATGGGAAAATCAACGACTTAAAATCTTTCTTCTTTCGTTCCAATTCACTTTCATCAAGTTCATTTAAATAATCCTGATTGATCTGTATAATGGATTTTGTGTAGTATTTAAACCATTCAGGTACATCTGCAGCATAATTTGATACAGCAAATAAATTCAGGACGATAATAATTAATATTGTCTTTGCGTTGTTCATTTGTACGAGTAAGTTATAGCCTTATAGATTTAAAAATGATAAAATTACTTTCTCAACAATCCTTTCACAGGTTTTCTTTTCATATCAAGAATTTGAATAGCTGAAGGCTCTTTTAGCGAGTTTTGGTCAAAAACTTGACTGATAAGCTTTTTATCCTTTGTAACTTCCAATATCTGTGCCTGTTCTCCTTTATGTCCATGCCCACCCCAATTGCAAATAATTGTATTCCCATTGGGAAGTCTATGCAATCCAGCTATAAACCTTAATGGAACTTGGGGAATATCTGAATCCTTCAATTCCCAAACGATCTCATTTTGTTGATTAATTTCAACAATACAATGCCCCTCACCGCAAGCAATCAATATGTTTTTATTTGGTAAAGGAATTCCAACAAAAGCTTGTCCTTTAATTGGGATTTCTCTAATTACATCTCCTTTTTTATTGATTTCCAACATTTTTGACGTTCTCATTGTACCTGCTAAATAAGTTCCCCATGGCGTTTTTCTCACCTGTCGAAATTGTCCATGTGATTGCTCTATTCCGGTATCAAACGAAATGGTTTTAAGTATCTTTCCTTTTTTACTGAGTTCAATTATTTGTGATGGAGTACCATTTAAGGCAATAAGGAATTTATTACCTATTGGAGACACCGTATGAATTTCTGTGCCTTTTGGTGCTGAAAACTCCCATACCGTTTCTTTATTTAATGTTACTTCTTTAGCATAGGACTGATCACTAAAAATCACATTTCCATTGGAGAGCTGCCATACATCATTGCATTTCCCTTTAGTTGGATATGTCCATTCTACAACTCCAGTTTTTGAAATAATCTTCACTTCCTTCATTCCACTCCCACTAACAATATACTTGTGGTTAAACTGGCAATAACCAGATTGTGAAATTGATAGAAGGAAAAATATTGAATATATTAATCGCTTCATTACAGTATTGTTGATTTATTAATTTGTCAGTATAGGGAGGGCAAAAAGAATTATCTCATTACCATACCTCCACTTACATCCAGAGTAGCTCCTGTCATATAACTCGCTGCATCTGAAGCCAGAAATACAACAACATTAGCTATTTCCTGAGGCTCGGCAATGCGGTATAATGGAATTCTGGAAAGGTATTTTTCTTTACGCTGCTCCCAGGTCTCTGCAACCATTTCAGTTCGCACTAAACCTGGAGCAATACCATTAACACGAATACCTTGCTTGGCAACTTCTCGTGCAAGACCAACTGTAAATGAAACCATAGCTCCCTTGCTACTGTCGTAAGGCAAATGACCTGTTGTTGATCCTCTAAATGCCGCTTGTGAGGCAATATTGACAATATTTCCTTTCACATTATTTTTTAACCATTGTTTCACTAGCTCACGAC
>JADGFH010001032.1 GCA_016743925.1 Labilibaculum sp. | reverse complement strand
GTGCTATTTTCGGATTATCAATTATTATTATTCGTATCGTAATGCATCAACAGGTTTAATTCTTATGGCTCTTTGCGCTGGCAACAATCCTGCCAGAACACCAAAAAAGATTAAGACTCCGAGTGCTATAAATGCAACATTAATATCAACATATGGGTTTAATATTTGAGGATTTGGACTTCCTTCTGTCATTTTACCGATCAACTCAACGATAAGAACTCCCAGAACTAAGCCCCAAAATCCGGCAAAGGTTGTTAAAAAAACGGATTCATTAATAATCTGGCCTACCACCTCTCTTGGGCGGGCGCCAATGGCTCGTTTAATTCCAAGTTCTCTGGTTCTTTCTTTTACAACCACGTGCATAATGTTACTTACTCCAATTACACCAGTAAGAAGAACCCCAAAGCCAATAATCCAAAACAAGAAGCCAATACTATTAAAAAGGCCGAATATTTTTTGGAATAATTTGGCAATGTTAAAGTTTCCAATTGCTTGTTTGTCATCAGGATGAATATTGTGTCGTCGAGCTAATATTGAAAAAATACTATTTTGAAGCTCTTCAACCGACTCACCAACTTTCGCTGTTGCTAAAAAAGAATAAAATTTATCTCCTCTGTTGTATAATCGTTGTAGTGTTGTAAATGGCATTTGAATAATGTCATCGCGATTTCCCATGTTCTGACTCAATGGTTTAATTGTGCCTACAATTTTTAAATAAATACCATTTACCTTGAGGTATTGACCAATCGGATCTTCATCTTCCTCAAACATTAATTCCTTAACACGAGGTCCAATGGTAATTACCTTTCGGAATTCTTTCAAATCATTTTCATTGATAAATCGACCCGCTGTAATGTCAACAGGGTTAACCTGATTCATTTCAGGAGAGGTTCCTTTAATTCTAAAATTTCCCTTTTTTTCCGCTCGAAAAGTATTGTGAGTAGCACCACCACTCCATCCATTAATTTCTGGCGCTATATTTTCTAATTCGGGAACAGATCTTTTGATTGCGACTAAATCTTCATTTGTAAACTGATAAAATCGATTACGAGGCAATCCTTTATAGGCTTTGGTTGTTCTTTGCACCCAAAATACTGTAGAATTGGTAGCAAAATTCCCCAAAGACGATTGTATGTTGTTCTGAAACCCTCTACCAATTCCCAGTAGTGTTACGAGAATTAAAATCCCGAACATTACCCCCAAACCGGTAAGTATGGTTCTTAGTTTATTCTTTTTAAGTGCGGCAGTTATTTCCTGCCATTTATCCAAATCAAACATTCGCTGATCGTTTATTTTAGTCTAATTACTATTCGTCTCTTAATGCTTCTATAGGTCTAATCCTAGCAGCTTTTCTGGCTGGGAAAAATCCAGCTAATGCTCCTGTTATCACCAATACTAATGTTGCTCCAACCGCTATTCCTAAGTCAACTTGTGGATTTAAGAAATAAATGGCTGCAGGAGGATATATTTTGTAAATAAGATCGAACTGTGTAATTACTTCAAGCAATCCAACACCCGCAATTAGTCCAATATAGCCTGAAACTGCAGTAATAAAAATTGCTTCCATTAAAATTAATCCTACCACCGAAGCTGGTGAAGCACCAATTGCTTTTCTTACTCCAATCTCTTTGGTTCTTTCTTTCACAACAATCATCATGATATTGAAAACTCCTATCACGCCAAGTACAATGGTGAAAATTCCAATAATCCAGACAAACATTTCTATAGCTGTAAAAAGGGCAGCAAAGGTTTGAGAGTTTGCAATATTATTTTGTATCCACAAAGCACTTTTGTCTTCTTTGCTAAATCCGTGTTTGTCAGCCATTTTGTAGATGACTTGTTGTACTACATTATGGCTTTCTTCTACGGAAATATCGTTGAGTGTAAAGGATATTCTTCTGAGGTGATCGTTGTTGTTGAAAATCTTTTGAGCAACTGTTATAGGAATGTAAATTTCTCTTGAGTTATCATCAAAACTAGGCTGACTAAAAACACCAAC
>JADGFH010000250.1 GCA_016743925.1 Labilibaculum sp. | reverse complement strand
ATTTGAACACTATTAGACGGTTGTTTGTCAACTTTTTTTGATGTGATGTTTTATCAACTTATTTTCACCAAATGATTTACAATTTAAATAGAAAAAAATGGATTCCGATTGTTGCAATTGCTATTGTAACGGCACTCATTCCAATACTAATAACTGCTTTTGAATTAATCACCACAGAAAAAGAATCCGTTGTATTTTTAGAAGGGTTTCCAACTTCAATAGTTGTACTTGTTCTATTGTACTACTTACTTTTAATTATTCTCGGAGCTTCTTGGTTTACAAAACAAATCATTTCATTAGTGAGATTAAAAAATGAAAAGGCAAAATCAGAATTGCTGCATTTAAAAAGCCAGGTGAATCCACATTTCTTTTTTAATACCTTGAACAATTTATATGGATTGGTTGGAACTGACCCCAAAAAAGCACAAAAACTGATATTAAAGCTATCAGATATGATGCGTTACAGCATTTACGAAGGTGAACGAGATTTAGTAAGCTTAAAAGAAGAGGTTTATTATGTTAAGAATTATATTGAGCTACATAAAATGCGTTATCACAAAGAAATTGATGTGCAGTTTGAGGTTCAAATAGACGGTGAGTACAAAGTAATGCCATTACTTTTTATTATTCTTTTAGAAAATGCATTTAAACACGGAATAGAGAATTTACATGAAGATGCTTATGTTCATCTTAGTATGAAGACAAATAACAATGAGGTGTTTTTTGAAATAGAAAATAATTTTGATGTTTTACAAGCTAAAGGAGACAATGGAATTGGCTTGGAAAATTTAAAAAGGAGATTAGAATTGGTGTATCCTAAAAAACATATTTTAAGCCTTTCTAAAAGAGAAAAGATATATAAAGCACAACTAATATTGCAGTTATGATTAAATATTTGATTATTGATGATGAGTATATAGCGCATGAGATTGTAAAAGGTTATTGTGATTTATTGCCAAATATGCAGTTAATGAAGAATTGCTATAATGCTTTAGAAGCTATCGAATATTTGAATGAAAATACGGTTGATTTAATTTTTTTAGATTTAAATATGCCCAAACTAAAAGGCTTTGAATTTTTAAAAACATTGTCCTTACCTCCAAAAGTAATCGTAACAACTGCATATAAAGAATTTGCGATTGAAGGGTATGAGCTTAATATTTCTGATTATTTACTAAAACCATTTTCTTTTGAACGCTTTTTAAAAGCGATTAATAAAACTGTGAGTTCCTCAAGTAACTTAACATATACTACTTTAGAAAAAAAAGAGTCAGTTTCTGATAGTATTTTTCTTAGGAGTAGTAAAAAGTATGTACAAGTAACAATTGACAATATTCAATATATTGAAGCTGCAGGAAATTACACAAAAGTGACTACAATTGATGAAGTGATTACAATTAGAGAAAAATTTTCAGACGCATTCGAATTATTTAAAGATTTAGATTTTATTCAAGTCCACAAATCATTTGCAGTATCAAAAAAACACATAAAGAGTATTGAAGGTAATCGAATTTTTATTTCCGAATATATTATTCCTATTGGTAAAACTTACAAAGCAAATATTATTCAATTATTGAAATAGCTTGCTTGACTCTAATAGTTGCTAACTTATAAATAAACGATCTGATGTTTATTCCGTTTATCATTATTAAAAAGTGTATTTATCGTCCAATAAAAGGTCGTAAGTTATTGCTTAGAAAATTGGTTAGCGCTTTTTAATGGCTTAGACCTCATAGACCAAGCTCTCAGCTTGGTCTATGAGGTCTAAACACTGAATGTGCAAGCTAATGAATTAATCACTTACTGTTCTTGAGCTATTCTAGCCCTTGTATTTTATGATACAGTATTGAAGGCAACTAGCTATTTAATACGCTTCTTATGATTTTGTACCATAGCCGGTTCTAGTAGCACACTGACTCTTTGCTTTTTTTCTTTGGCTTTTGGTTTTAGTCCAAACAAAAATCGAGTAAGGTTGTTTGTTTGAATTAGTTTATACAAAATAATCGAGACAGGAATGGCAGTAAATGCGATTATTAAAAACTTACTATACGGACTCAGATCAAGCCCTACGATGTAATATCCAAACACGATAATTAACGTCTGATGAAGAATATAGATAGGAAGAATACTAATGTTAGCAGGAATTAGAACCGAATGATTGAAATTCATTTTTCGTGCAAATAGTGCGAGGAAAAATAGAATCCAACTGATCGCAATGATCATCGCATTTAAACTAGTTGTAACATGAAGCCATGAATATTCAGGGTGTAAGTAGGATTGCACAAATTGATCATCGCTTGAACCAAGATAAATAAATAGAGCCGAGCTAAGGATGCCAACGTTCAGGAATAGCACCATTTTGCCTTTAATGATATCAAGAAATTCTTTGTCTGCCATAAAAATGAAACCATAAATAAATGGCCATATATAGACAAAGAAGTCAGCCCAGTCTGTATATTCTTGAAATACTGGTTTAAGAATAAGCCTACAAATAATCATGGGAAGCACTAGTACAAATACACCAAAATTGGTCGACATGATTTTCTTGAGAGGCGTAAAGTTGACCTGTCCTTTTTGAATCTTTTTGAAAATTGGAAGCGAGATAAGCGTCATTACAAATAGAAAAGGCAAGTACCATAAGTGTGTACCTAAATGTCCGAACCAAAGAAGTACGCTCGCACCCATATTATCGCCTAGCTGTTGAGCGGGATACAGTAATAAGAAATCAAAATATGCTCCTTGAAAATCACGAAACATAATCCATTCGTAGAATCGTTGCGGTGGAATAATAATTAAGATTCCAAAAATAAAAGGTACGATCAATCGCTTAAGTCTATCAGCAATAAATTCTCCTTTACGAGATCTCATTGCAAGCCATGTGCCTGCTCCAGAAACAAGGAATATCAGAAACATTCGCCATCCATGGGTAAACATGGTGAGCGTATCAAAGAAGGCAATTTGCTCCTCGTTTTTAATGTGCCAAGGAAAATGATCAAAGGGCCGCCAAGAGTGAAATAGAAATAATAATCCGAATGCAAATACTCTTAACCAGTCTAAATAATATAGTCGCTTATTACCGTGCATAACTTCTGCTTTTTAGTTTGTAATAATTATAGCACAAACATATTGGATAAATATTGCATGCGCGACCTTTCCTATAAATGTGAACTCATCCGTAGGATATTGGACATGTCCCTATGAATCTGGACTTCTGTATTTAAAGCTAGGAGGGTTGAGATTTAAGGTATTGTGATGGTGTAAGACCTGTGGTTTTTTTGAAGGTATTGTTAAAACTACTTTTTGAATTAAAACCACTATCATAGGCTATACCCAATAAAGTCATGTTCTTATTTGAAGCATCTAGCATTTTTTCCTTGACTAAATCGATACGATAACCGTTAACGAAATCGAAGAAATTTTTGTTGAGGTTTTCATTAATTACTTGGGACAAGTGATTGGGTGAAATATCTAGGTATTCGGCAACATTTTTTAGTGATAACTTTCCATTGGAATAAGGCTGTTCTGTCTTCATGTAATTTTGTAATCGATGCAGGTGATTTTGTGAATCTTCTTTTGACAATCCAGATTTTAGGTATTGTTTTTTTTCCTCATTTGACTCCGTGCTGCTTTTGAGTTTCTCTGGGGGTTGCATATTTACATTAGACGGTGTAAAAATAATTTGTTGCTTGATGCCATAATAGCCATGAAGAAAGACAGCAATTGTAACCACAAGATGAATAATATTGTCTCCTAAGCGGTAGTCAATAAATTTATTGAAGTTGGACAGTATATTGATAATAATAACTGTGCTCCAAATTAGAACCATCATCATCACTAAATATTTCAACCATTTCAAGTCAATGTTCTCAGTATACGAGAAATATTTGCCAATTTTTAACGAATGTTTTTTTAGTAAGAAAAGGCCTGCAATCATATAAATCATTCCCCAAAAGACTCTAAACAAACCTAGGATAAAAAAAATTGACTTTTGAGAATCTTCAATAATATTCTTGTCTTCAATAATTGAACCTTCGCTGTTTACAGTAAATTGCAGAAAAACTGCAGCCGTGAAAAAGAGATATGGAAGGGCATGGAGAAGATGAAGTGGATTAAATTTTTGTGAGCTATTGGTGTAGCTCAATATATATAAATAAAACAGAGGACCTATTAGTATGCCAATGGCAGTGTATATGCCAAGGAAAATAGGATAATCAGTGTCAATATCCATAACCTCCAAGGAGTATCCAAGAAGAAGAAGACCCATCAAGATCATCAACATCATTAAGATATAATCGCCTGTTGATTTATTCTTTTTGTTGATCACTAAAAATGTTAAAAAGAAGGCTTGAACTGCTCCTACAATAAATATGAATTCCATAAAAAATATTTTAGCATTAAAGGCATTCATACAAATGCTCCTCCAATGGTTGGCATATGAAAGTAGCAAATTTATGTGTGATTTTTCAGCTTAAAACAAAAATAGCAGTTAAGAGCCCAACTTAAAGTTTGACTCTTAACTGCTATTTTATATATACTGTGTTGTGTGCCGTTTTTTTTAAGTGTCCAATGTGTGTGTCATATGACTTTATCTTTCTTTTTTAGGAAAAAGGAACACAGCTTGCTTATCTTCCTTCTCCTTTAAGAGGAGGGTTGGTCGGGGGATGATTATATCCAGATTAAATTTACTTCTCTTGATTTTTAAACAAAACATTCAAACCTAAGAATAGGATACTGGAAAAAAGGGCAGCACTTAATTAAAGTACCGCCCTTTTTGTGATTTTGTTGCTAGTATATCCGGTGATTATTGCAAAGTGAAGTCTCCTGAAGCTATTTCTACTTTGTAAGTTCGTTCGCCTTTAACTCCATCTTTCTTAGTATAATTTATTTTGCAATTTACATATCCATCTTCTGTCTGGCTAAATTTCGCGTCGTCTATTCTGGTATCTTCTGGTAAGTCAACAAGTGGATTTTCGCTTTCCCAGATTATTTCATCACTTTTAATATTTTTACGGATGAATTTATTTTCAAATCGAATACTTTCCTGAATGTTAATGGAAATATAATAACCATTGGTATCAAATTCTTTTACCTCAAATTGCTCAACTCCATCCATCGTATAACAACTCCACTTATGCTGATGGTTAAAATCGGATTTAGATAAAATTAAAAAGCTATTTCCAAACCAAGGAGTGATTTCACTAAAGAAATAATCTGTTTTTGGCCTAGTAAAACTCTTTATTTTCTTGTTGCCTTGATCTGAAATAAAATATAAATCACATGATATACCTAGTTTTTCCCCTGGTTCAGTAAATCCCCATCCCCAAAGAATAAGTGCATAATCATTCTCAAATTCATGAACTTTTCGGATAGAAAAATCGGTGATATTAAATGTAGAGTTTTCACCATAGCCTTCATTTATATTTACAATGGTGTCTACTGTAAATTTGTCGTTAGAAAAAATACTAGCCTTATTTATTCTACTAAATCCCTTAATGATAAGCTTGTCTTTTATGCGCCCGTTAAAATAAATTGTATTGGTATCAGTACCCGTTTGAGCCGATTCGTATTTTACATTTGTGTTAAATAAATTGTATTTCGCCAATATTTCTTCAAATTCATTACTAGGTTGTACATTTTCTACAATCTCAGAGTCACTATCCGAACAAGAAATCATTGCAATAATAATTGCTAGTGCTAAAAAGAGTTTGTTAATTTTCATGCTTTAATATATTTGTTTACAGGTTGATTATGATTTCGAAAAAAAATCAATAAGGAAGATTTATTATGATTTCAAATTTATTTTTTTTTAAGGAATGCTAATGTACCAAAACAATAATTCATAATCTATATTAAATAGTAATTAAAAATCATTCTTTACTTTTTAATCTAACTGGGGTTTAATTCCCCGAGGCTTGCCTCGTAATTACTATCTTTAGTCTCGATACGCTCTTAGACTAGTCGGTATAGATTTTAAAAGCTTCTGAGAATCGCAAAATTCTTATCTCTTCCCCAAGTGGACACAAATACGCGATTGTGCTTCATTAAAAGGGTTAGCTTTTCTTCCATGTTAATGGGTTCCTTATCGGAATGATAAAACCAAGGATTCTTGAAAATACCACAACCTACCATTGCGGCATCAACTTCATATTGAGTGATTCTTTGCAGAATCGACTTCTTAAGAAGAGGCTACGTAATTAGTAGTTATCATGCGTGTTCTGAAGGATTGCTACCAAAAAATTCTTTAAATTTGGTTCGGAAATGCGAAGTGCTCTGAAAACCAACCTCCATGCTTATTTGTTGAATCGTAAGCTCTTTCTTTTGTAATAGTTCAGCCGCTTTATGAAGTCTAATTTTACGAATGTAGTCTGCCGCATTTTCTCCACACAAACCTTTAAATTTACGGTAAAAGGTAGAACGACTCATGTTTAATTTTTCGCTCAAAATTTCAGTGGTAAATTTTGGGTTGCTGTAATTTTGATTAATGATGGTATTCGTTTTTTTCCAGAATTGAACATCATTTTTGCTAAATTTTGATTTGTCAACCGTTGCCAAGGTATGGATTTCGGTTGGTGCTTGTTCAAGTTTTTCTCTGTTGGATAGCAGTGCTTCAACACGTGCAATTAAAATTTGCTTCTCAAATGGCTTTTCAATATAATCGTCAATGCCCATTTTAAATGCCTTAATGCGAGTAATGGAATCTGTTTTGGCGGTAAGTAGAATAAATGGAATTTTAGCAGTTAGCACGTTTTCTTTTACTCGTTTACAAAAGGTGATACCGTCCATTTGGGGCATAGTAATGTCTGAAATAATTAGATCTGGATAAATGTTTTCAAGCTTTTGTAGGGCACCTACTCCGTTTTCGGCACAAAAAACGGTATATTCTATCGAGAGTATCCTTCGTAAATAATTATTAAGTTCTGGATCGTCCTCAACAATAAGAATCGTTTTGTTGGAGATGTTTTTTAGGGGCTCTCGAAAAATGACTTCTTCTGTTTCTTCGGTGAAAACTTTTTTCAGAACTTTTTGATTCGCAATTTGATTTTCTTCAAAATGATCTTTTCCCTTGTAAAATTGAGCTATGAAAACCGACCCATTGCCTTTTTCTGAGTTAACCGATAATGTACCATGTTGAATTTCCACTAGCCCTTTTGCTAAAGCCAAACCAATTCCATGTCCGGATTCACTATTGTTTTTGCTACGAAAAAAACGATCGAAAACTTGTGTAAGCTCTTCTTTGGAGATGCCTATGCCATAATCAGCTACCTGAAATGAAAAACGAGAAGAATCTTCGTTGGTGGATATGATGATCGGTTTACTTTCGGGTGTATACTTAATAGCGTTGGAGATTAGATTAAATAGTATTTTTTCGGTTTTATCTATATCAAGCCAAACAGGAATTCGGTTTATATTGGGTTCAAAGCTTAGTCTGATGTTTTTCTGATCTGCTAGTTTTTGAAAAGATTCAACTATATCGCCCACAAAAGCATTCAATTCAAAATACGAAACATCAAGTTTAAGCTGATCTTGATCGAGTTTTCTGAATTCGATTAGCTGGTTTACCAATCGTAACAATCGCAAGGCATTGTTTTTAATTACTTTTTTTACGGTATAAGATCTGGCATCTTCTAGTTCTTCAAGATAACCGAGAATCAAGGTTAGCGGTGTTCTAAATTCGTGTGAAATATTGGTGAAGAATCGTAATTTGGCTTCGTCGGCCTCATGTAATTTATCCGACATGCTTTTTATTTCGGTACTTTTTTTAATAATATCTTTGGTTTGCGCATCAACTTGTTGTTTTAGAATTCGGTTGCGCTGATGAATGTTATAAACGCGCCATTTGTATAGGATAAATAGCAGAAGAAAAATGGAACTTAGTATCATTAGTTTAAACCATAATTCTTGCCAGAATGGAGGTGTGATAACAATGATTATTTCCT
>JADGFH010000249.1 GCA_016743925.1 Labilibaculum sp. | reverse complement strand
TGCTGCCTTCTTAAATATTTCGTAGTTAAACTCTTTTGCCATATTGTGAAGATATAATCTTTAATAATAACGCTGACACAGAGTTATGAACAGTGTCTACCTATTGGGGAATAATACATCTTTAGACGAAAAAAATCCTCCGAAGTGTGATTCTTACACACCTGGAGGATTCGAACTTAAATCAAAGTATTAATCAAGAATAATCTTAATCTGCTATTTCCTTATTCTTTTTATGATTTGGGTACTGTTGTTTTAGTTCCTCGTAAATTGGTTTGGCACTTGGAACATTATCTTTTGCAGCTTGCTTAACGTTGTTGTAATAGGTTAATGCTTGTCGGTAAGCCTCGTTACCGCAAAGTGCTATTGTATCATTTAATAAACTACTTAATTCTTTTAATTGAGAATTAATAGGAGCTAAATTGTTCCAAGCTTCCATATCAATAGTCCATTCGTTTTGATTTAAATAACTTGGAATAAATTCAGGATTCTGATTCGAATACATTAAGTTTTTATTGACGAAACTTAGTGTTTTACCTCCCAGAATTAGCATAGATTTTTTTTCATCGGGCGTTAAACTAATCAGAACAGGACCCAATGTATCTTTTAATAATTTAATTGCCCCATCGATTGATGTTTTTTGCTCAGCTGTAAATTGAATTTTCACCTTATTATCTATACTCATAACAGTTTATTTAATGAATTTATAATTTTATTTATTACAAATGAAGTTAAATAGATAATTACGATAAGTCAAGATTACAAAATGTGAAATATCTCTCATTTGTTCTGTATATGAGTTAGATTGGGAGGTTTGTGCTGAAGGTGATCTGTTAAATAGAATCAGTTTTAATAGTGAATGTTTTATTTGATTAGGGTTTGCTGTGTATAAAACCTTCTGAAACATAAGCTATTGTTGCAATCGAAAAGGGAACCGAGCTTAAAAGACCGATTCCCAACACTTTTCAAAAGTTTAGTCTTAAAGAAGTTCAAGCAATGCTCTATCAATAATTTCATCTTTAGTACGATCATTCCAATCGAATGATACTTTAATATCTGGAGGAACACCATTTTCGTATGCATTACTTTTATCTAAAGTTAAAGCTTGAGTAATGGAAAAACGATAAGTCCAACCGTTCGGCAACTGACCACCATTAGGTAGACCTAATCCGCCACCAGTGGTATCTCCCACAAGAATCATATTGGGCAATGCCTTTGTTGCCAAAGAGGTAAATGATCCTGCGCTGTAGGTTCCTCTATCGACCAATACCATTACTTTGTTTGTGTATCGAATTCCATCGTGAGGAGTAACTTTTACAGGTTTATCTTCCGAAAAATCATTGTGTGCCGGACCTGTTTTTATTCTGGAGTAATTCAGGATTGTTTCTTTCTCGACAAAGCGACTCAGAATACTAAAAACATCGGTAACTGCACCACCGCCATTTTCTCTTAAATCTAGAATAAGACCTTTTGTATTTTTGTAACGATTCAAAATAAAATCAAGGTTTGTATCATCTACTGTGCCAGTAAATGACCCAAAACGTATGTAGCCTATTTCTTTATTAGCTAAAAAATCGTGAATAAAAGGACCCGAGATGTAATAATCATCGGATAGATATTGGTCTTTTACTATTCGAGCATCGTAATTATCCTGACCCAATTGATCAACACCAAAAAAGGAGATGTTAAAATCGGAAATTAAATTGGTGTGATCATCTTTAAGTTCGGTAAGCATATCGCCTAATACAGTAAACAATGCCTCTTCCGACATGTCCTTACTAATTTTTGCAGCGTACTTTGTTTTAATTTGATCCCAGTCGATATTTTTCAATTCGAAATAGGAATATTTTTCATCACACTGTTTCCACATATATTCAAAGTTTGTCATTGGATCGGTGGAAGCCAATTCCTTTTCAAACATCGCGTCTTCGCAAGAAAAAAAGAATGGAATTATAAGGAGTGCTAAATATATCTTTTTCATTGTTTTATTTTTTATTTTACGAAATACTAAATCTTCATTACACCTTTTGGTGAACTGATGGTAAGCATTTTATTATTTTTTATTGAATAACAGGGCAATTTTTACGGTATGATTACTCATCTCGAACTTGTCTAAGTTTCCCCCTGTTTTATATGCATCCCATTCGTAAGAAAGGCGTATTCCATTCTTGTTTTTTAAGAATACGGTATAGTCAAGTGCTGAACTCATTCTAGCACCAGAGAAAGTTTTTAACTCATATGATTTTAGATAGTTGTCATCGTTTAATACACCTTCTTGGCCAGAATATGCGTATCCATTTCGATAAGTATTGTTCATTAGTCCAAGGTTGAATCGAAACGAAAGAGTTCTGTGTGCAGGCTTAAGTTTGAAAAATGCAAAACGCTTTAGGCTCGAGATATCACGTGTTACTTTTACGGAACCGAATAAGGTAGAGAAAAGTTCTAATCCTGTGGAATTGTTTTGTAAGATTGGATTAACCCGAAGATTTCCTGTGGTATTAAAGAGTGCTCCTACTTTAACATTCCATTTCTGTGATGATAAGGATTGAATAGCGTATAATTGGGAATAATTAAATGCAAATGTTTTTATTTGACTTGATGAAGTGGTGCCGTTAAAGCTGGCATTATAATTTCCTGATCCGTATGACAGACCAATTTCAGCCTCTCTATTGTCATCAGCCTTTAAGCGAGAAAGTGAAAATGTTTTTGCTGTTCCGTTGTAAAATAATGGAGAGGTTGCAAAATCTCTAAATTTTGAAAAATTTAGTCCAGCACTAAGATTGATATAGGTAGGTCTGGCTTTTCGGATTTCTTTTTTTGAGAAACTGCTTTCCTGGATTTGACTAAAAACTCCTAAGGGACAAATTGCCAATAATAAAATAATGAGTTGTTTTCTTTTCATTTGTGATACGATATTAGTAATTATTTGCACTTAGATGTGATCCAAGTAGGAGTAAGACAATGATACTAATACAAACACGTACGCAAGGAGTGATTTTTTTTATATCTGGAAAGAACATGCTGGTATATATACCATGGGTATTCAATTCTATTTCTTTGTTCTAAAAGTTGATTAAAATAGCTAGCAACTAGAGCATCTGGTAAGGATTGGAATACGACAGAAGCTTTATTGATAGGTGAATTATTGAAAAATGATTATGGTCTAGAGTAGCTTAGTGGATGTATCAAAAAGGAAGGTAATTTTGCATTTCTCATGAAACGATATACCAATAGGTTTGGCTAAACAAGAAACCTGACATGAACTTTTATTTGCGCGAAATATGGAATAGTAAAAGATACGGTAAGCGCTCGGGTAATAAAGTAAAAAGAGGTATCCTTAGGAATTGTATGGATATATATGAATGTCAATTAATGATTGATCGGAAAATAGATTTGAAGATTTTAAAATTGAAATTGTGATTGGGAAGTATCAGAAGAAAGCATTACTGACAAATAATGATAGAGTTAGTGTTATTGTATGGCATCGATTATGGAATGGAAAACAGACAAAACCATTAACAGCTTGAATTTATACTTTTAAAATTTTAGCTAGTATTAGATTACAATTTTCATTTGCCGTTAATAGTAGTTCAAGTTTTTTAATTTGATCAATTACAAGTAAATTCCCCTTTTGTAAATGATGAATTTCTTCATTTATATTCATAATAATATCTCCTGACAATGCATACAAAATAAGGTGCTCTATATGACCTTCTATAGGATAATTAATTTCTTTATTTCTTGTTAGCGAAATAGCTGATAATTCTCCTTTTGAATTTTCTCTTGTCATTAAATTAAAATCGACACACTTGCCTATCGATGAGGTTTTCCAATCTCCTTCAAAAGTATCAATATCGAATTTAGTGAGTTTTTTACTGTATTGATTTTCATGAGTAATTTCTATTTCTCCATCTAGAATCATCAATTTTCGTGATACTCCTGGTAGAGAAGTAAAATTTGATTTCTCTACTTCAACTGTTGCTGTACTTAGTCTGAATTCAAAATTCCCCTGCTTATAATCTGAACTTGGAGGATAGATGAATAGTTCGGTACTTGTTCCGCCTGACCAGTTGATTGTTTTAAATTCTTTGGCTTTAATTGTTTCGATTAGCATGGAGTGACTGTGTTATTAATTTTTAAAGATAGGAATAGAGATACAACACATGTCTTTTTTTAGAAATAAAAATGCCGAAAATAACAACGGCCCCTATTCCGTGTAATTTTCGGCAAGTTTATGTCTGTTCAGGTTTGTGAAAAGTAGGAGAACAGACCCCTATAATTCCATTTGTTAGTAGGTTAATAAAAACGATATGGAATATTTCCTATAAATTCTTTTTACAATATTACTTAGCAAAAATCATACCAGTAAAATGAGAACGAAACCCAATTCAATTGAGGTGATCAAAGGAGGGATGAGCTCCGTCTCATTTACATTTTAAGATCCAATTAATGTTTTAATTGTATGCTGTAAAAGATTTTACTCTATGTGACTTTGATTACCTGCAAACACTTCTCCATAATAGAAGAAGTGTCTGTTTGCAGGATCTTTGGTTACACAGACTATTTCTTATCAATTTCATTTAGTAGATGCTCAACTGCTTTTTTTAGCTGTTGATCATCACCTTTGGTTACAACTTCATAGTCGTTTGTAACTCTAATATCTGGTTCAATTTGCTGATTCTCGATATAATTTCCTTTCGTGTCTTTAACACCAACCATTGGCATTCCAAAATACAAGCTCTGATCTTGCAATGTTTCCCACCAAACAGCTGTCATTGTACCTGGAACAGGCATTCCAATTAATTTGCCAATTTTTAGAGTTTGGTATGCATATGGGAAAGCGCAAGCATCCGAGTAGTTACTTTCACTAATTAATACAGCAGAAGGTTTTTTCCATTTGTTCATAGGTTCAGTTCCGAAATCTTGGCCTCTAGGAGATAAAGTTGAATAAACCTCACCGCTTAATAAAGTCACCAAATCATCGTGAAGCCAACCTCCTCCGTTAAATCTAGTATCAACTACAATTGCTTCGTGAGTACCATATTTGCCAAGCATATCAGAATATACTTTTCTATAACTAGGAGAGTTCATTCCTTTCACGTGAACATATCCAACTCTTCCATTCGAAAGACGTTTTACTTCTTCAGCTCTATTTTTTACCCAGCGCTCATATAATAGAGTATTCACGCTCGATACAGGTTTTACAACTTCTTCCCAACGTTCTTTTGTATAAGGGTTGTAAAGGTTTAATAATACCTTTTTGCCTGCTTTGTGGTTTAATAGCGGGTAATGACTTTTGTCTTTAGTGATAGCGATACCATCAATTTTTTCAATAATTACCCCAACTTTAATCTTAGAATCAGCTTTACTTAGTGGGCCTTTATCTAAAACTTCAGCAATTCTTAATCCATCTCCATCGAAATTCCAGTCGTAAAAAGCTCCTAGCTTTGCAGTGTTGTCAGCATTGCTTGCTCTAAAGCGATAGCCAGATCCAGTGTGAGAGGCATTCAATTCTCCTAGCAATTCGCTAAGCATTTCTGAAAAATCGTGATTGTTGTTAATGTAAGGTAAAAAGCGTTTGTATTCAGCTTTGTAAAAATCCCAATCCAATTGATGCATTTCTGGATCGTAAAATTTCCTTAGCATGGTACGCCAAACGTGCTCAAATAAATATTCTCTTTCTTTGGCTTTATCTAAATACATTTCGGCAGTATAGCTAATGTTCTTTTTCTTATTCGTGGCAACATCAACTTTAATAATGCTTTTGCCCGACATTAAGAATAGATTTTTTGCATCTTTGTCGAATTGCATTGCACCACCGCCACCTTTTAAATCAAGAATCTTTTTGGTTTCTTTCTTTTCAAGATCATTAACCCAAAGATCATAACCATCTTCAAATTTACTTAAGTAGAATAATTTTTTTCCATCAGGTGTGATAATTGCATCCGATAGGTTCGAAGGATTAATTGTCAAGCAGATTTGACGATCTTCCATACCAGAAAACTCGATATTCAGATCTTTCACTTTTTCATCGTCCTTTTTATCCTTCTCGTCTTTTTTTCCTTTCTTATCTTTTTTAGAAGATTCCTTTTCTTTTTCCTTTTTTGCTTTTTCTTCTTCCTTAATTAGTTCTTTTTCCTCTTTCGAAAGTTTGAAATCATCAAAAGCTTTCTGATTAAAGAATTGGATGTGAACATCCGATTGTGAACCCCAACTTCCATGGCTTCTATAACCACGTTTGTCAGTATCCCAAATCATTGCATTTCCTTTAAGAGACCATTTCGCATTGGAATCACTGTAACCACTTTCGGTTAGGTTTACCATTTTGCCATTTCCTTGCGCATTTACCATGGCCACATCTGGCATAAATATAGTATGAGGATAGAAGTCAACTAAGAACCATTTTCCATCGTTAGACCAATCGTAATGTTGATCTCCATCAGAATAAGAGTAATTATATTTCTTGCCAAGTATTTCTCTTACTTTTTTAGATTCTAGATTGATCACCTTAAGAATAACACGTTCCTCTAAAAAGGCAACTTCTTTTCCGTCCGGAGAATATTTTGGTTGATAAGTTTCTGCTTCAGTTACCAAAAGGGCTTCTTCCTTAAGCGTAATTGCGTTTGAGAATTGAGTTTCACCTTCACGAACTAATTTTGTCTGATATAAATTCCAGCTGCCATTTCTTTCCGATGCATAAAGCAAAGCTTTTCCGTCAGGGCTAAAACTTACAGATCTTTCTTGTTCAGGAGTGTTGGTAATTCGTTTGGTTGTTCCGTATTCTACCGAAGTAACAAATACTTCACCTCTAACAACAAAGGCTACTTCTTTACCATTTGGCGAAACACTCATTTCTTTAGCTCCACTTCTTAGCTTTTCGAAACTAACAGCATTTTCATTATTATCTGTTGCAATACTAACAGCTAGTTTTACTGGATCATTACCTTCTTTTTGTGTGTAAATTTCTCCATTCCAGAAATAGCAAAGTGTATTGTTCTCAGAAATACTTAGGAATCGAACAGGATGTTTATCAAAACTACTTATTTGTTTTAATTGAGATTTATCTTTTATAGGTGCTTTCCATACATTAAAGCTTCCACTTTTTTCCGATAAATAGAAAATTTCGTCATTTGCAGCATTAAAAACCGGATAAAGATCTTCACCCTTAAAGGTTGAGAACATGTTGTGTTTTTTATTTTTTACATCATATAACCAGATGTCTCTTGTAACCGCTGAGGTGTGGTGTTTTCTCCAATGATCTTCATATCCTTTGCTATCTCTGTAAAGAAGTAAATCCATGTTTTTATTGTACTTAGCATCTAGTGCAGGAGTGGTTAAAACTTGAGCAGTTTTGCCTCCAGTAACTGGAACACTATACAATTCAGGAAGCACTCCGGAAGGAAACATCGCATTTTTAGAATCATCTCTTATTGACGATGAAAATAAAATATTCTGTCCATCAGGTGTATAACTTGATGGTCTTTCATTACTAGAGTTAAACGTAAGTCGAAGAGGAGCTCCTCCTTCTGCTGGTATTGTGAAAATATCAAAATTGCCATATCGGTTAGATGCAAATGCTATTGTTTTGCTATCTGGCGACCAAATTGGCTGATAATCGTAAGCTTGATTTGTTGTAAGTGCTGTGGCTACACCTCCGTCCGATGATATTGTGAATAAATCACCGTGGTATTCAAAAACAACGGTTTGCCCATTGGGAGAGATTGATGGATATCTAAGCCACTGAGGAGAATCCATACCTAGAAGACTTTTAGCAAGAGCAATTAGAAATGTGGTAATGAAAAACAACTTTTTAATCATGTCTTATCAATTTGTGTTAAAATTTAAGGTCTTAGGTTGACAATTTAGTAATAATCAAGTTTTTCTATCATAATTTGTACCAAAGCAAATAAGCAGCTGGTAATGTGTTGTGTTAGCGGATTTAGCTCAATTCAGGTGTAATAA
>JADGFH010001031.1 GCA_016743925.1 Labilibaculum sp. | reverse complement strand
ACAGAATCCCCTATAATTAAATCAAACCTAAAATTATGATGACATACGACATCTATTCATAATAAATTTAATTAAATAACAGGCATAAAACAAATAATGATGAAATGATTAATCTAACATCTTAAATATTAAAACACAATAAATAATATTCTATAACACTAGTATCCGACTAAATAAAAAAAAAGAGAGTACTTCCTAAAGGTTTCCCAAAAAGTTGTAAATTTTGCGAAACACTATACAAATATGGATAAAATTAATGAATTAAAATTTGTCGGACAGCCGATATTCAAACAGATTATCAATTTGCTAAAAGTAGCCAACATAGAATCGCTAACAATAGAGACACGACAGTGATCGATATTACAAAGTTTTCAAGACCCGTACGCATTTTATCACGCTTCTGTTTTGGTATTCTAAGCCGTTGTAACTCGATAATTGAAACCTGTAAAGAATTTACGAGCACTGGGAGGTTAATTAAATCATTTAGGTTTGGACAAAGCTCCAGAAAGGAGTACGGCAAGTGATGGATTGTGTAATCGCGACAATCGTATTTCTGAATCAATATACTTTGAGCTAGTGAAAAAATATCAATCTTTTTTATCGAACAGCCGAACCTTTAGTTTGACTTTCAAGGAAGTTCTTCTGATTGATTCTACCACAATCCGCTTGTTTAGCAATGTACTCAAGAGAGTCGGACGAAAACCCTAAAGGCGATGGTAAAAAGAGAGAAGGATTAAAGGTGCATGTGCTTATTGATGCTGTAATTGTTTGCCATCAATTGAATAGTAATATTCTAAACTCCTAATGTTGAAAGCTCTCTTATCAATTAAGTTCTTTTTAAAAGTCCCGAATTAATTTGTGAATCGATTTCCTTTAGCTGCTAATGACCAATTTCAGCTAATAATTTTTCCACTTATTCTTACAGTCTATCTTCGTTGCTTAATATACAGAAACACCCCCTTGTCCCGAATAAGTAAATCCTGAATACAAATTTCAGGTAGAAATCCTTTAGAAAGCAATTCCTGACCAGAATACCGCTCAGAAATTATACTTTTCTCACTTAAGTGAACGGCTATTTTATCCTTATAGGTCCTTACTGAGTTGATTTCAAAATAATCAAGTAAATCTGAAGGGAGTAGAAAGCGTACAGTACTTTCAAAGTATATATTCTCTGACATGGGTGATATATTATAAGCTCAAACGAAATTATAACTTTTATTTATTCTCCCAAAATTTCCTGCTTGATCCGTTTTTTATTTGGTATTATTTTATCGAAACTCTGCGAGTTGGTTGGACTTACAGAAATTAAATTTGGCGGAATAATTTGCAATTATAAACAGCGAGTCAGTATATTAATGATTTACACTCACCATTACCAAAAGGTTATTGGATTCTACATATACTTGTTGGGACTCTAGATAAACTTGGATTAGGCATGTATACTCATTAAGATATTGAGAAAATACCTTCTTGAACCAAACATTTAATATGTAGATATTTTATACTTGCCTCAATGGAGTGTTTAAGTAAAAAAACGCTATCAAAGCAATTGTTGAAAAATCTTTACTTTCGAGAAAGTAGCTAGTCTTGATTCTCTGTTTTCAAATATTCTGTCGGTGACATATTAAATTGTTTTTTGAAACACCTGGAAAAATAAGACGCGTCATTAAATCCTATTTTAAATGCAATTTCTGACACAGATAACTTATCAGATTTTAACAAACGTGCAGCCTCCTTTACACGAATTGACTGAATAAAATCAGAAACAGATTTACCAATTATTTCTTTAAGTTTCATATAAAGCAATGAACGGCTAACGCCCATTTTTTCGACCAAATTGTTTGATCCAAAATTTGGATCCGACAAATTCTCATAAATGATTTTTATTGCTTGTTTTATGAATTCTTCATCTTTTGTTGTTCTAGTAACCTCAGCTACTTCTATTCCTATTTCAGATGCAAAGCGTTTTTTTAATGTGGCTTCTAATTTTATGAGATTTGTTA
>JADGFH010000248.1 GCA_016743925.1 Labilibaculum sp. | reverse complement strand
ACAGGACTATGTTAAACTTGATAATAAGAATTTTAAACTGAATAAATTGTTATTAGCAGATTCTTGTTTTTTTAGGGTGTTTAAATTCGAATCTGTTTATGGCAATCCGGAAAAAGCTTTAAACTCAGCTGATAAAATCGTACTAACTCAATCTGTAGCTAAAAAGATTTTTGGTAATGAAAACCCAATTGGGAAAGAGTTGATATATAATTCGACCAACTTACAAGATGTAATCGTTGAGGTTGGTGCAGTAATTAAAGATCTGTCTCACCATAGTTCCTGGGAATTCGATGCCGTTTTATCTCTTACAACCAATAATAAAATTTCCTGGTTTAAAAGTAACAATTCTTATTGGGCAACTCAAAACTACAATGCTTTTGTAAAAATTCCATCAAACATTAGTGCTGATATTATTAACAAGAAACTTGCGACAATTTCAACTGAAAATATCCCTGAAGGATATAAAGAAGAAACAAAATTTGAGATTAAAGCTTTTACGCAAGCATATAGTGAGCTTCCAGAAATTGAAATTTTAAAACATGGTAACCAACTAACCCTAATAATTATTCAAATTACTGGATTTCTTATTCTCTTTTTGGCCTGTATCAATTACATCAACTTGGTAACTGCTCAAAAACTTAAACGCCTAAAAAATATTGGAATCTTAAAAGTAATGGGTGGTAAGAAAGGAAAGATAATTGAATTGCTTGCTGTAGAATCGGGTTTGGTACTTTTGATTACAAGTTTTTTAGTAATCGTTCTAAGTAATTTTCTTTTACTTGGATTAAATATAATTACTAGATCTGAGTTTACCTTACTAGAGATTTTCACAGGTTCTAATCTAATTATTTTTATTTCTCTTCTGGCTTTTACTTTTCTAATCACAGGAATTCTACCTGGAATGGGATTAAGTAAGAGTAAAACCACGGCTCTGCTTAAAAACACAACCAATACTCGATCTCAAAACTATTTGAGAAATGCTTTACTCATTTTTCAATTTACTATTACAATAATATTATTGTGCGGCATTCTGTTTATCAACAAGCAGAACAATTACATGAGCGAGTTGGACCCTGGCTTTAATAGAGAACAAATTCTTTACACCACCACCAATCCTCAAATTGAAAACAGTTTTGAAGCATTCAATTCCGAGATTAAAAGAATAGCCGAAATAAGTGATCTTACATATTCCTCGTCCTTACTAGGTTACAATCAATCCAATTGGGGCTTAACAATGAAAAATAAGGGAAAGAATCAAGAAATTGGATTTGCCAACCTTTATGTAAGCCCTAATTTCTTCGATTTTTTTGGAATCAACCTAGAACGAGGAAAGCAATTTAATCAGCATTCTAAAGAAAATGTAGACTGGATATTCAATTCTATTGCCTTCAAAAAATTCAATATTAAAAATCCAGAAGATGCAACAATTACAAACAATGGTAAAACTGGAAAAGTAATTGCCGAGGTTGATGATTTTAATCATGAATCAATGCATACTCCTATCAGGCCAATGGGCTTTAGATGTTGTGGGGAAATCAATGAAGTTGCCTATTTTAAATTGAATACCTCTACTTTTTCCAGCACACAAAACTGCATTCAATCAATAACTAAAGTTTGGGAAAATATTTCACCAAATTTTCCATTAGAAATTAATCATTTAGATGCATCCTGGGAGGCCTTATATCAAAAAGAAAGACAATTTCAAAGCATTTTGAACTATGCCACTCTTATCTCAATACTATTATCCTGCTTGGGACTAATCAGCCTGACCTTTTTTATTGTAGAAACACATACCAAAGAGATTGGAATACGAAAAACCAATGGCGCTAAAACTTTCGAAATAATCAAAATGCTATTTAAAGATTTTATAAAATGGGTGACCATATCCTTTGTCATCGCCTGCCCAATTGCTTATTACGCCTTGGATAAATGGCTGACAAACTTTGCCTATAAAACAGAGCTTAGTTGGTGGGTTTTTGCCTTTGCGGGATTTATTGCCATTGGAATTGCTCTTCTTACCATTTCTTTCCAATCGTGGAGAGCAGCAACAAGGAATCCAGTGGATAGTTTAAGGTATGAATAACTCATGAACAAATTGTAAAAAACTAACAAGATGTGGAAAACAAATATCAAACAAGCACTTAGATATATTATTAGTCAGAAAAAATTCTCATTGGTAATAATCATTGGATTATCGGTAGGTTTAGCTGCTTCTTTCCTGGTATATTCCTATGTTTTCTACGAAAAGAATTACGATAATTTTCATGAGAAAGGTAACAATCTATACCGAATTGTAGTTACCAGTCAACAAGAAGGTCGCGATCCTTATAAAAGTCCATATAGTTATGCTCCGCAAGGAGAAGTTGCCGTTGACGAAATTCCTGAGGTAGAAAAATATGTTCGATTAGGGATCTGGCCTAATATGGTTATAACCTCCAGCAATGATAATGAAAAGACAATTATTACTGAAGATAATTACTACTATGCTGATGATAGTTTTTTTGAATTATTTACTTTTCCTCTCTTGCAGGGAGATCCTAAAAATGTATTGAAAGAGTCTGGTACTGTAGTTATTTCTCAGACTATGGCAAAAAAACTTTATGGGTCACAAAATTCGGTAGGCAAAACATTAACTGTTGACGGGAAATATACAATTAGAGTTACTGGCGTTTTTGAAGATATTCCTGAAAACACACATCTTAAATTTAACATGCTTTTTTCATTAAATACTTTCCCATGGATTATGAATCCGAGAAACGCATGGAATAATCATTCATTCTTCACCTATCTATTACTAAAAGAAGGTGCCGATCCAAATTTAGTAGAAAAGAAAATAACAGAAGCTTATTTAAAAGAAAACAGAGCTGTAAACCAATCGGAATGTAATTGGGAGTTACAACCAGTTAATGAAGCATACTTGAATACATCAGATTTTACATCGAAGCCAGATTCTTTTAAATTTGGAGACGAACGAATTGTATACTTTTTAAGCCTAATCGCTTTCCTTATTCTTTGTATTGCATGGGTAAATTACATTAATTTATCTACTGCAAAAGCAGCAGAAAGAGGTACTGAAATCATGGTACGAAAAACAAATGGCGCAGGAAAAAAACAGCTTATTTCACATTTTTTTGTTGAAACTATATTATTCAACTTAATCAGTATCGTTATTGCGATATTATTAGTTGCATCAATTTTCGATTGGTTTAAAGCTAGCATGTCCTTTAATTTTTCACTTTGGAATCAAACGGGATTCTGGATTGTAATAGGTTCTGTTATCATATTTGGCATACTTCTATCTGGATGTTTATCAGCATTTCATGCCACAAAGCTTACTTCAACTATTTTATCCGCCAAGTCTAATTTTAGCTATCGTAATGGCTTGGTAATTTTTCAATTCATAATCATTATCACACTAATGGTAGGTGTAATTGCAGTGAATAAACAATTAAATTATCTCCACAATGTTGATTTAGGTTTCCAGAAAAAACAAGTATTGGTATTAAATGCTCCAAGAGTGGACGTTAACTTAAAAGATGACAATAAGCTTACTATTTTCAAGGAAGAGCTCACAAAACATAGCAACATTAAAGATATTACAGCCTCTGTAAGTATTCCCGGAGAACGCTTTGGTAGCGGAAATGGTGGACCATATATTAAAGGTGAAACCAATAGAAATACCTATTTTCGTGTTGGCCGTGTAATGCCAAATTATCTCGATTTCTATAAAATCAAATTAGTTTCCGGCCGAAATTTTGGAAACAACATGATCTCAGCTAAAAAATCGATTATTATAAATGAAGAAGCTGTGAAAGAATTTGGTTTTGAAAATGCAGATGATGCTATTGGAAGTCAAGCAATCTGGAATAACAATGAAGCCACAATCATAGGCGTAACTCATAGTTTCCATCAACAATCATTGCACATTACTCCAGATCCAATGATCATGTACACCATGCAGTTTGAGACAGATATTAATTACATTCTGGTAAAGCTAAATGTAGATAATCTAGAACAATCTCTCTCTGCAATTGAGTCTAAATTCAACTCTATCTTCCCAAATAATCCAATCGACTATTTCTTTCTTGATAACTTCTTCGATCAACAATACAAGAAAGATATTGCATTCCAGAAACTATTCAGTTTCTTTTCAATTGTAGCTTTATTAATAGGCTTTTTCGGATTGTATGGACTAACAACTTTCAGAATTATCAAGAAAACAAAAGAAATTGGAATTCGAAAAGTAAATGGAGCTAAAACCAAAGACGTAATGATAATGCTAAACCGTGATTTTGTGAAATGGGTAATCATTGCCTTTATAATTGCCAGCCCAATTGCATGGTACGCTATGAATTCATGGTTAAACAATTTCGCATATAAAACAGAACTCAGCTGGTGGATATTTGCACTAGCAGGAATTTTTGCAATGGGAATTACACTACTTACAGTCTCTTGGCAATCATGGAGAGCTGCCAAAAGAAATCCAGTGGAAAGTTTGAGATATGAGTAAGCAATAAAATCTAATCAAAATTATGAATTTCTATCAAAATATAATTATTAGTCTGAGGCGATTTAAAGCTGAGAAAGTAAATGCACTTATTAGTGTAACAGGACTTGTATTGGCTTTAAGCATTGTAACAGTTGTACTAGTATTCATCTTAAATGAATTAAACTACAACAGCTTCTACAAGAATAAAAATCAAATCTACAGAGTTTTAAACTATAGTAAAGCTGAAAATAAATTCTGGGCAACAAATCCTTATCAAATTGGTCAACTTGCCGAAGAAAAACTTTCTGAAGTAATAGCTGCCACACACCAATACAACGTACATAATACACAATTTCAGAAAAACAATGAGTACATCGAAGAAAATTCGGTAATGGGAACTGACAGCTCGTTTTTTACTGTTTTTGGTGTAAAAATTCTACAAGGAAATTTGCATGGATTTGATGAAATCAAAGATCATATTTTATTAAGTACTTCGATGACAAAAAAATACTTTGGCACAGAAAATCCTATTGGTAAACCTTTAAAAATGAAGCTGAACAACCTAGTATACCACATGCAAGTTGCTGCCATTTTCGAAGATATTCCTAACAATACAAGTGTTAAAACCGATTTCATCGTAAATACAGATATTGCATTTGACGATTTGGAAAAAAACATCATTACCGGTGGTAATAAGGTGGATCGGAAAAGCATGAAAGATGCCTGGACGAGTGTTTTCTTTACCAATTATTTGTTACTGCAAGAACCTGTTTCAATCCCACTCTTTCAGGAGAAACTGCAAAAGTTAGGAAATGAATATTCAAATAATAAAAACGAATTTACGCTATCTGCTCAATCATTAAATGACGTTTATTTTAAATCAAAAGGATACATTGATAATCATAAAACAGATTCAGGGGATTTAAAAATGATCTATGTATTAGGCAGTATCGGCATACTAATCCTAATAATAGCTTGTATCAACTATCTAAATTTAGCTTTAGCCCAAGCCATAACCAGTTTAAAAAGTTTTGCAGTTAGAAAAACATTTGGAGCATCTCAAAAGGATATACTTCAACAATTAATATTCGATTATTGCTTATTGTCAATTCTATCCTTGCCTTTTGCTATTTCTTTGGCCCAACTCTCTCTACCCATAGTTAGTGAAATGTTTGGGAAATCGTACTCCTTACTTATCGATGCAAATTTCATGACTGGATTCGGCATTTTGATTGCCTTAACGGTATTAACAGGTTTAATCACGGCAAGTGCTACATTTTTTAGATTTAAAAATTCGGAACTAGCGATAGTTCTTAAAGGAGCAAAAGCAGATCAAAACCAAAACTTCACATTGCAAAAAGCGATGATTGTATTTCAAATTTTGATTTTTATCGTTCTACTTTCCTGCACTATACTTATTCAAAAGCAAGTAAAATATGCATTCACAATAGATTTAGGTTTTGCAAAGGAAGAATTAGTAAGTGTAAATATTGGAAATCGGAATAAAGACATCTTAAGGCAAAAATTAATAGAAATTCCGTCAGTAAAATCAGTAAGTTCTGCCATGTGGCTTCCTCCTACTAGCAACAAAATGTATATGGGAATAGCTCGGGTTGACAAACCAGATGAAAAGGTTTCCTTATCTGGATTGTTTGTTGATTATGATTTTGTAAAGACAATGGGTATCCAAATGCTTATGGGCGAAGATTTTGAGATAAACAAACATCAATCGGGAGTTTTGGTGAATCAATCAGCAGCCAAAGGATTGGGTTTAACAGATATTATTGGAGAAAAAACAAGTTTTGGGATAGTACATGGGCTTATTGCTGATTTTCACATGTTCTCATTGAAAGAAGAAATTCCACCTATGTTGTTGAATTTATCACCTTCTTCAAGTAGGCAAATGATCGTTCGTATCTCAACTAAGAATGTCGGCAATACGATAAGTCAAATTAATAAGGTCTGGAAATCATTCGATGGAGGTCATCCATTTGAAATCACTTTTATTGATGATGCTCTAAACAAACTGTATCAATCTGATATTAGGTTTTCAAAAACAATCGGAATGCTTTCATTTATTGCCATATTAATTGCTAGTCTTGGCTTATTAGGCTTATCTCTTTTCATTAGCAAACAAAGAATAAAAGAAATTGGAGTTCGCAAAGTAAATGGTGCCAAAACCCACGAAATCATAAAAATGCTTAATAAAGATTTCTTTAAACTAGTATTAATTGCCTTTGCTCCTGCTTGTCCAATCTCTTGGTACATTATGAACCAATGGCTACAAAACTTTGCCTACAAAACTGAACTTTCTTGGTGGATATTTGCTTTAGCAGGACTCATTGCCATGGGAATTGCATTGCTAACCGTTTCCTTTCAATCTTGGCGGGCAGCTACAAGAAATCCTGTTGAGAGTTTGAGGTATGAATAACACATACAAATTATGATATTACACTATATAAAATCAGCTGTTAAAAGCATTTATTCGAATAGAAAATTTACACTGATAAATATTCTAGGCTTCTCATTTGCAATATCAGTGTGTTTAGCGATTACACTTTTTATTCTCAAGGAGTATTCTTACGATTCTTATCATGAGAATGGTGAGCAAATTGTTCGTTTGATTGATTCAAAAAACAAATCGAGTAATATTGATTATCGCGTAAAAAACATCTTAATTGATAATTTTCCGGAAATTGAAAATGCTTGTTTGGTACAACGAGACAATAATCGATCGAACATCAATATTGGCGAAAAAGCACTGTATGTGAATGATATCATGTCGGTTGATAATGATTTTTTCAAGATTTTTTCGATTAAATTTATTGCAGGACAAGCAGATCAAGCATTTGCAAATATCAATTCCGTTGTACTAACGGAAAAAACAGCCCAGTTGTTCTTTGGCGAGGAAAATCCCATTGGCAAAGAAATATTATATGGAAGAACAAATTTACTAAGTGTTACGGCTGTAATCGAAGATTTCCCTGAGAATTCAAGTATTTCCGCAGGCATTATAGTGAATGCTGCAAATGATGATTTTAAATTCTCATTTAGCTGTGAAAACTATAAGGACAAAACCACTCATCGATGGGAATTTAGAATTTATGCTTTACTCAACAATGAGGTTGAAAAGAAAAGAATATCAGAAAAAATTAACGACAGAGTTAGCCTTCTGAAACCTTATGTCAGTCAAATTGATTTTCTGCCTTTAGAAGATATTTATTTAAGAGATGAGACAATTGGGAGTGAAACAAAACGAGGCAATTCAGATCTTTTACAATTACTCGGTGCAATTGCAATTATCATTTTAAGCTTAGCAATTGTAAATTACATTAACCTCACTCTGGCTCAGCAAAAAAAGAAAAATAAGCTTACAGGATTACGAAAAAGTTTTGGAGCTTCCAATTCAGATTTATTAGCCTATTTTATAATAGAAGCAATTATTATATCCTTGCTATCTTTTATTCTTTCTGCTTTTCTAGTCTGGATATTTAGCCCCTTCTATTCTTC
>JADGFH010001030.1:1273-2006 GCA_016743925.1 Labilibaculum sp. | reverse complement strand
ACCCAAGCTATATCCTGATGACTGGAATTAATAATCGATATTGACCCATTCTCATGACTTTTGTCAAAAAAGTCATCATAAGCACTATACAAGGCAGGTTTGTGCAGTTTGGTAATTGATGCCGTCCATTCCTTTTTATATCGTGTATTGTAATGTAAAAAATAAGCTCCTATAACATCCGATTTTATGATCTCTCCGTTACCATTCTCGAATGAGAATTGTATAATATGGTCATCATATACAATCTTGAAATCATTTTTTGGAGCGCGACATTTTAAGCAAACCTTAGCTAAATCTCCCTGCTTTTTAAAAATGCCTTTTTTATTTGTCTTACCATCACTAACTACATAAACAGTCTTGCCTTCAAAATGGGCAGGCGCATCTATATACAAGCATCCTTCTTTTTCCTTGATACTGAAAGAAGCCTCATTTTCGGCTGAATTTTTTAATCGATTTAAAGCATCGTCAGTCTTGAATAACATAAACCACGAACGACTACCCTTTTTATGTCCTTGAACTTTTAACTTAGCCGACTCCCCCTTACTAATCATTCTAACTGGCACCGTCAATCTAAAAGCCCCTTTTCCATCTTTATTTTCATCTCTTTCTACCAAAACATATTCCGCCATACCTCCTCCTAGGTTATTAAGAATTTTCAGACTACCATCAGCATTGGCCAAAAAAGTCAATAAAGGCTTTCCGTTAACCTGAACATCGAAAGGTTCTCTAATGT
>JADGFH010001030.1:0-1263 GCA_016743925.1 Labilibaculum sp. | reverse complement strand
GATATTAGAATAGAAAAAAAACGTAACATTATCTCTATTGTAAATTTCTGGAACTTTTGCTGTAAGCACTTCAAAGGTGAGCTTACCAGTTGAAGCTCTTGAGATTACAGCACTTCTTAAATCCTCACGTAACGACTGATAAGTATAATCTCTTCCATGTATTTTCTCTTTATATCCTTCGATATCATTCTTGGAAAGGTCGTACAATTTATACCTTGTATTAATTTCGTGGATATGGCCATGTCCACCACCACCGTGAGCCATAGCTACCATAAAGGGCATTAGCATTAAAATGACAATACCGATTGTTCTACATTCAAATGTGGGTAATCTTCTTGTTCTCATTGCATTACAAATTTAAAGCATATAAACTAATTACTGGGAAATCTGCTGCCGTCATACTTAGATGTACCCAGTCAGCAAGTATTAATGGTTCAAAATGCTGTTTACCAACAACATTATTTTTTCCTTTACCTTTAGTAATTTACATCAATCCAGGATTACCAATTAGCGGTAACCATATTTGTATCGAATCATTTTTAAGAGTTTTCAATGGAAGTACTTCTCCTTGGTAACTTACCTCAACTCCTTTGGTCGAAACCAATCCTTTAACAAATGCCTGAACTTTATAAGTTCCATTTATCAACTCATATTTGTATAGTCTTTCATACGAAAATTCCATCATCTTTTCTGATACATTTCCTGACACACTCTGTAACAGAAAGCTGATAACAAATATTAATAACGCTAATCTCTTCATTTTTATCATTTAAGTATTCAAATCTTTTTCTACAACAATTTGCCAAATCGGTTTGGCAAATTAACCTAGTATAATTAGTTCCCGCAGGACTTCCTAATTTCTAAACTGTTTTGCAATCTTATCTGTTCCAATTCCAATAGATCATTATCTATATTCTTCAGTAAAATATCTACAGCGCGATCTCCTAATTCATCTACTGGCTGAACAACAGCGGTTATCGGAGGTTCAATCAAGTCAAACGCATTCATTTGCCCAAAACTAACCAGAGCAACATCCATCGGAATCCTAACGTTTAATTTTTTTAATGCTCTCATTCCTGAAGCCGCTAAAAAGTGGGTAGCAAAAACTATAGCTTCTATACTGGAAGGAAATTTCACCATCGATTTTATTACTTTTAACATATCTGATTCAGAATATTCATATTCCAACTCCTGCACAAAACCTTCCTCCACAGGAAGCCCGCTTTTTTTCATTGCTTCTTGATACCCAATCAAACGCCTATA
>JADGFH010001029.1 GCA_016743925.1 Labilibaculum sp. | reverse complement strand
CATTGCAAATTCCAGATTATCTTAATGCTACTGGAAAAGATGTAGGTCTACTTAAATTTGACATAACTCTTAGTTATAAAATTAAACCAGTAAAAAATAATCAAATTGCATATTGTCCTTTAAATATAAATTTTGGTGTTTTTAAAAATGTTCCTCTGGAAGAATATCATTACGAAGAAAATAAGGCTGGTCGTAATAGAAGAGTTTATACTGGTATTACTGGTGCTTCTAAAAGTTGCTTCGCTTTTAAAGAGGGTTGGTCACAATATCAGGATGGAATGGATCGTAGTAAAATGCTAAGTAATGTTCAAAAAATAAGTTTTACTGCAAAAAGGTCAGACATTATTAATGAGAATAACTGTTTCAAATTAGCAATTGGATGCCATTTTCATAAAATCCTACCTGATTTCGTCATTGAAACTTTACCTGACGAATATGACTTTTCATTAGTAATCAGAGTTACAGATAACCAAAAAAAATCTAGTTTAGAAGGAAAACTTTATGATGAAATAAAATTGATAAATGATCTTGATATCATTCCATCCGCTATAATTGAGGGTGATCTTGAAGTAGAATTATAGTCATAAAAAAAGCTCCAAAATTGGAGCTTTTTTTTATGCTTGTTCTTTTTCAATTAAAGAAATCCAAAGTTTAGTATCAATTTTCGGTTTTTTATCCTTTTCCTCATCTGAGATACTTAATAAACTTCGTTTAATTGTTGTTATAAGTGTTTTCTGAATTGTGTAATAAGATAAACCATAACAGGCTTTTATTATCTTAGTTAGATTTCGTTTATTATCAAATTCGAAAATTCCATTACTAAGAGTTTTATTGATTATTTCTTTTATATGAGTTTCGTCTGGCAATTCTAGATTCACTTGCAAATCAAATCTTCTCATTAAAGCATTATCAATCATATCAGCATGATTTGTTGCTGCAATTATGATATTGTCTTGCGGTAAATAATCAAACAACTGCAAAATAGTGTTTACAACTCTTTTCATCTCACCATGATCTTGTGAATAATCTCTTACTTTTCCCAAAGAATCAAATTCGTCAAGAAAGATTATACAATCCTCTGTTGCTGCTCTTTTAAAGATTTTAGATAGATTCTTACTTGTTTCACCTAACTTTGAAGAAACAATTGCTCCTAGATTAATAACAATCATCAACTTATTCAACTCACCGGCTAACACATATGCTGCTAAAGTTTTCCCACATCCGGAAGGACCATGGAAAAGAAGTTTATTAGATACAGGTAAATTGAACTCTTGTAAAACTTCAATTCTCTTATGTTCTTGGACAAAATAATCTAGTTCTTCCTTTATATTATCTGTACATACGAGATTGTCGAAACAATAATCTGAGGTTAATTTCTCAAGAATGAATTCATTTATTTCACGGTCTTCCTCTCTAGAAATATGCTTTTTTGAACCATGAAGGGCAAGACCTGAGGAAGCTTGTTGTCTAATTGAATCCTTCAATAAAGATTGTAATTGTAATGCAAAATTCGTTTTTCTTGTTTTTTTAGAATGATCAATAAGCTCATTAAGGGCATCAAGTAACCTATCTTGATCATTTTCAAGACCGTATTTAGCAATTTCTTTTATGTATTTGGACTGAGTCATTCTAGATTCTTAGTTAGAAACTATTACAAATTAACCTAAATTTAAGTAAAATGCAAAAGTTCTAGATAAGTGGATAGTACTAATATTTAAGGATAAATGATTTAACTACCACAATATTTTTAACACAACAAATCTAACTCTTTTCTTTATATCAATTCATAAATAACTCTTTTATCTCTTTTCATTTCAAAAATCAATCATTTAAAAATAATATTCCATAAAAAGTTCTTCTTACCACAATTCCGGAAGATTTTTGTATTACTCCTACTATAATTACAACTCATTCAGCTTTCCTTTATTCTAAAGTCAGCTTAGTCAATTTTCTGTTTTAAAGTCGAATAATAAAAGCTAATTTATAATCTCAACAGAAACTGTCTTAT
>JADGFH010000247.1 GCA_016743925.1 Labilibaculum sp. | reverse complement strand
GGTCTATACAAAGCTACTAAAAGATTGATGGATGATAAAAAAAACGTGCAGCTTTTCTCGTATTTACTAATGCTTTTGGCCTTTATAATTTAAAACATGTTGTAGATCACTTGCAATATTTTTTCGATCGTATTGATATTTTGTATTTTAAGAAACGGAAATTAGTTCGTTTTATGATATTATGTAATTTATTTAATGCGATTCGTAAGCTTAATATGTAAATGCAGAATAGAACAAATTACTAATTCTACGAATTGTTGGTTCAAGAATTCCATAAGTGGTGAGATGGAATTTCAATAATTATAAAACGATTAGAAAGAAGCATAACTAATAAAATTGGTGGTATGGAAACAATAGATTTTCCTTTTAATTTTGATGAAATGCCGATAGCGGCAAAATTCTTATTGGATAGCTATTCACGAGATATGGAAGATTTTAATAGATCTTATCCAGTATTCGATGATGTTTTTAAAACAAAGTTTGTGGATCAGATTCAACGCGCAAAAGAGTTTGTGAGTTGTGGTCCCGAAGGAATTAAAATACAAAAGTTACGCGTTGATATTTATCGGAAACTAGAATCTTTAAATGGAATGATTCTCGAAGTTCAGGATAATTTTCCTGTTTCTCGAATTAATGAGTTCGATAAAATAGTAGAGATTGTTGAGCGGAAAGATCTGAATTCCATTCTTACAATTATTCCAAATTTTGTAGTTCAGTTAGAGGGTAATATCCCTCGAGAAAATGCTGAAGCTACCCAGACGATTATCGATCGAATTCTTACGCTTTTTCAAGTATTAAAGTTGGATAAGATAGAACTCAATCGTTTATTGAATTCTCGAGGTTTACTAAAAGAAGAAGTATTTCGCTGCTTAAATCATTTGTGGGCTACCATGCAAGATGTAATGGAGATTGGACAAGATTTATATAAGAAGGATTATCCAATGAAGTGTGTGGAGTACGAAGCAAAATACTTAAAAATGAAAGTGAAAACATTCTGGATTCACAGCAGTCACGATCCTTTAACAATTGAAATTTAATCACGCCAAATAATTTTAGTCTTTATTTCGATAACCCATAATGAGCATGTAAAATAATCAAATGATTGTTTTATATGCTCATTATTGTTTCGTAGTTTCACGAGTTGTAATTTTAATTGATACGATATACATGACTGATTTTGTAGTGTAAATTGCATTTTATGACTCGGTAATTTGTTGTTCTTCATACCGTTTATACAAACTATTTGCAGTTCATCCGATTTGATGTAACAATCAGTGCGAATAAATATTTATTTGTGAAGGAAACAAATTGTTAAATTCATAATCTATTAATCATGAAAGCAAAAATTATACTTGCCGTGCTGTTAGTTATTATCGGGATAACACATGTTAGATCGGGTAATCAAAAGTTGAATCCTGATACAGAGAAAAAGTACTGGAGATTTATTAAAGAGCGTTTATTTGATGGTGAAACCTCAATTGCATCAAAATTTCAAAATAACATTGGCATTCACCTAAAAGCAGAATGTAAAGATGATAGTATCATAGTAAATGATTTATTAAAAGAATTACAAGTATTAATTCCAAATAAAAAAATTAAGTATTGCAACTCATTGACACGTAATGATATAGAGAACATTGATGGTGAACTTATTAATATAGCAATAAATAAATCCCCAATAAATTCAAACCGACATGTAAGAAGATCAAAAAATATTAATGGTAATCAAATTTACTATAGTGGTTTTAAAGGACTTTATCAATCGGATATTTTCATGCAACAGATCCATATTCAATTAAATGACTCCATCACTTTTAGTGAACGGAAACGGTATATCGAATATGCCATTTTACGATCAATGTGCACAATAAAAGGAAACTCACAAGAAGCAAATACTATTTTCCCAAATGCGATATTTAATGATTTCGATTATGATCCTTATCAAACTGAATTTTCTGAGGTTGATAAGTTCTTATTGCAAAAGCTATATTCTGAGGATTTTCAGGAACAATTTAAAAGCTATTTGATAGAAAATTATTCCCGCAGATATTATAGAGCGTTTCTATTTAAAGAACAATATCAATCTATTAAAATGCTGCTTGCTGTTTTAATTATATTATTTGTACTAGCCTTATCATATAAACCAGTTATTTTCAGAAACTATAAACGCAAATTTATTAGCTATTTGGTTATAGCAATATTAATTGGGTTTACTGCAATCGGAATTCACATGGTACTTCAACATGTAGCATTATGTGGTATATATGATTTATATATAAACCTTATAATTTCTGGAGGGCTGCTTAGTCTTTCTGTTGTAACAGCAAGTATTTTGTTTGTTATGGAATATCTGTTTATAAAACCAAGTATGTCATTTATTAAAAGGGTATTAATAAATATTGTTTTTGTTTTTATTATTGGAAGCATTCCTTCAATAGTATTACAATTAGCAGTTCCCGATTTTGGTGTGGCTAGGATGATTAATTTTATAACATTTAGTTTTGTATTTGCTATTGGTCGTGGTTTTTTACTGTATATAAAAGAAGTAGGCGATTTTAAGATACGGGAAAAAGATTTTGAGTTGATCAAACTCAAAGAATTAAATACAAATGCAGAAATGCAATCATTAAATGCAAAAATAAATCCACATTTTTTATATAACTCTTTAAATTCCATTGCTGGTTTAGCTCGAAGTAATCCTGACAAAACCGAACAGATGGCAATTGCCTTGTCGGATTTATATAAATATGCTACCAATCGGTCTGCTGAGCAAACAAGTAGTATTTTAAAAGAAGTGGAAATGGTAAAGTCATATCTCGAAATAGAGAAAATTCGTTTCGGTGCACGTCTTACTTATTCTATTCAGCTTGATCCTGAAACAGAAGAGGTATTAATACCTCGAAATATTCTGCAACCATTGGTAGAAAATGCCATCAAACATGGTATTTCTAAGATTGAAGATGAAGGCGAAATCAAGTTAGCCATTCAAAAATCCATTAAGGGGATAATTATTAAGGTTTATGATAATGGTTTAGTTTTTCCTGATGGATTGGTAAGTGGTTTCGGTTTACAAAGCATTCAAGACATACTTAAATTGTATTATAAGGGAAAAGCTGAATTGAGTTGGCAAAATGTCCCAGAAAAAATGGTTTTAGTTGAAATTAATTCTAAATAATTTGTGAATGGAAAATGCGATAAGAACACTTATAATCGATGATGAGCCCCCTGCAAGGCAAAGATTAAAAGAATTGTTGGCTCCTTATTCTGAAAGCTTGATATTGATAGGGGAAGCAGAAAATGGAAGAAAAGGATTGGACTTAATCAATAAATTAAATCCGGATCTTATATTTCTTGACATACAAATGCCTGGAATGACTGGTTTCGAGCTTATAAAGGAGCTAATCAATATTCCTATAATTGTTTTTTGCACTGCTTATGATCAGTATTCTTTGGACGCATTTGAAACAAATAGTGTTGATTATTTAGTGAAACCAGTAAAGCCAGAGCGATTTGAGAAAACGGTTGAAAAAATAAAGAGATTTACAAAAAAAAGTAATCAAGATGATTTATTGCATCTGATAGAACAAATTAATAGCCAGGCAAAGCAAGCGGAAATGTCGTCGATTACCATTAAAAAAGGCAATAGGTTGATGTTTATTAAACTTGACGATGTTTCCTATTTTCAATCCGATGAGAGATACGTGAAGGTTATAACAGTTTATGGAGAAGAAAGTATTACAGAAAAATCATTAAAAGAATTGGAAGGTAAGCTTCCTGACTCATTCATGCGGATTCATCGATCTACCATAATCAATAAAAATACAATTGGAGAAGTGCAAAGTTATTTCAACAGCAAATATGTGTTTATACTTAATGATAAAAATAAATCAAAGCTCTATTCTGGTAGAAGTTTTCAAATACAAATAAAAAAATGGTTGGATATTAACTAAAAATTGTAAAAAGCATAATGATGTCATCAAATTGCATTGCAGATTAATTAAAGCACAAAAAAATGGCGATCAATAATATTGATCGCCATTTTGATTTTATCTGAAGTTGAATTACTTCACTTCTTCGAAGTCTACATCAGTAACTTCATCGTCTTGTTTTGCACCAGCATCAGCTTGAGGTTCTCCACCTGGTTGTCCACTAGCTTGAGGATCTTGCGCCTGAGCATTGTACATTTCTTGAGACGCTGCTTGGAATACAGTATTCAATTCTTCAACTGCAGTGTTACATGCATCAAGATCTTGAGCTGTATGAGCTTCCTTCAATTTTGCTAATGCATCTTCGATAGGTTGCTTCTTGTCAGCAGGAAGTTTATCGCCAATCTCTGCCAATTGCTTTTCAGTCTGGAAAATCATACTGTCAGCTTTGTTCAAAGTATCAACTTTTTCTTTTGCTTGGTTATCTGCTTCTTCGTTTTCTTTTGCTTCTTGTCTCATTCTTTCGATTTCAGCATCAGATAACCCCGATGAAGCCTCGATACGAATACTTTGCTCTTTTCCAGTTCCTTTGTCTTTCGCAGAAACGTGAAGGATACCATTCGCATCAATATCAAAAGTAACTTCAACTTGAGGTACTCCACGAGGTGCTGGTGGAATGCTATCCAAATGGAAACGACCAATTGTTTTGTTACCACTAGCCATTGGGCGTTCACCTTGAAGAATATGAATTTCTACAGAAGGCTGGTTATCAGCAGCAGTTGTAAAAGTTTCCGTTTTCTTTGTAGGAATAGTTGTGTTCGACTCAATTAATTTAGTCATTACACTTCCCATTGTTTCAATACCTAATGAAAGAGGCGTAACATCTAAAAGAAGTACATCAGTAACATCACCAGAAAGAACACCACCTTGAATCGCTGCACCAACTGCAACAACCTCATCAGGATTAACACCTTTTGAAGGTACTTTTCCAAAGAAATCTTCAACTAATTTCTGAATAGCAGGAATACGAGTTGATCCACCAACTAAAATTACTTCGTCAATTTCTGAAGTTGAAACACCAGCATCTTTTAATGCAGTTTTACATGGTTCAAGAACAGCTTGAATCAATTTATCAGACAATTGCTCGAATTGAGCACGAGATAATGATTTAACAAGGTGCTTAGGAATACCATCTACTGGCATAATATATGGCAAGTTGATCTCAGTACTAGTAGAACTAGAAAGCTCAACTTTAGCTTTTTCAGCAGCTTCTTTCAAACGCTGAAGAGCCATTGGATCTTTACGTAAGTCAATATTCTCGTCAGCTAGGAAACTATCAGCCAACCAGTCAATAATCACCTGATCGAAATCATCACCACCAAGGTGAGTATCACCGTTAGTTGATTTTACTTCAAATACTCCGTCACCTAATTCAAGAACAGAAATATCGAAAGTACCACCACCAAGGTCAAAAACAGCAATTTTCATATCCTGATCTTTCTTATCAAGACCATATGCCAATGCAGCTGCTGTTGGCTCATTAATAATACGCTTTACTACAAGACCAGAAATTTCACCAGCTTCTTTTGTAGCCTGACGTTGTGCATCGTTGAAATAAGCAGGAACAGTAATAACTGCTTCAGTTACTTCTTGTCCTAAATAATCTTCAGCAGTTTTCTTCATTTTCTGAAGAGTCATAGCTGAAATTTCTTGTGCAGAATATTTACGATCATCGATAAGAACACGAGGTGTGTTATTATCACCTTTGATTACTTTATAAGGAACGCGACTAATTTCTTTAGTCACTTTATCGAATCCTTCTCCCATGAATCTTTTGATAGAAGAAATCGTTTTTGTAGGATTGGTAATAGCCTGACGTTTTGCAGGATCTCCAACTTTTCTTTCACCGTTTTCTATAAAAGCAACAATTGATGGTGTTGTTCTTTTACCTTCGCTATTAGGAATAACAACAGGCTCGTTACCTTCCATTACAGAAACACAAGAGTTAGTAGTTCCTAAGTCAATTCCAATTATTTTACCCATTTTCAATATTTATTTAATGTTCTAAATTCTATTTAATTGTTTGGGATGTTTGTTTCATCCGATTAGCATTTTATCAAAGCTTGTGCCATTATCTATTTTGCCAAAAGAAGTGTAATTCTGACATTGGAAGTTGAAAAAACACCTTAAATCCTGACATTGTTTCTGACAAAAAGACAGAAAAAGCAATTGCCAATAATTAATTTGCAATTACGAATACTCGGATAATACCTAAGTTTTTTCATATTATACTTCCTTTTTACTTTCTACTAGCCGTAAGCTTTTTACTTGTTACTTTTTTCTACCTTTGCATTTCAATATTAATTCTAGTTGACTAGATTTGATTTGTCTAACTAGTGTCAAAATTTTTAAAAATGTCAATTCATAAAGAATCCGTAAAGAGAGTAACCACGCATGTGCTTTCAGAAATGAAATTGAAGGGTGATAAAATATCTATGCTTACCTCTTACGATTTTTCCATGGCAACTATTGTTGATAGAGCAGGTGTAGATGTAATTTTGGTTGGAGATTCTGCTTCCAATGTAATGGCTGGTCATGAAACAACATTACCAATTACTTTAGATCAGATGATCTATCACGGAGCCTCGGTTGTTCGCGCAGTGCAGAGAGCTTTGGTAGTTGTCGATCTTCCTTTTGGTACTTATCAAGGAAACTCAAAGGAAGCATTGTATTCGTCCATTCGAATTATGAAAGAGACAAGTGCAGATGCTGTAAAATTAGAAGGTGGTCGTGAAGTTTTGGAATCGGTGAATCGAATTCTTTCAGCAGGTATTCCTGTGATGGGACATTTAGGATTAACACCTCAATCTATTCATAAATTTGGAACTTATGCAGTTCGAGCTAAAGAGGATGAAGAGGCAGAGAAATTAATCGAAGATGCAAAAATGCTTGAAGAAGCAGGATGCTTTGCGATTGTATTGGAGAAAATTCCAGCTAGCCTAGCTACTAAAGTTGCTGCAAGTGTTACCATTCCAATTATTGGTATTGGTGCTGGTGGAGGAGTTGATGGTCAGGTTTTGGTGTTGCATGATATGTTAGGAATAACTCAGGAATTTTCACCTCGATTTTTAAGAAGATATCACAATCTCTTTGCAGAAATTCAAGGAGCAGTTCAAAATTATATAGGTGATGTGAAATCGAAAGATTTCCCAAGCGAAAGAGAACAATATTAAAGCAAGGAAAGAATAAATGATCGATTGTGTGAGTGAGTAATCCTTTTTTTAAGTGGAAGATCTCATTAATAATTCATCATTTATAATTAATAATTGAAGACGGATGGCAAAAGAGAAATTAGATATTTTATTTGAAGACAATCACCTTATTGTAATCAACAAGAAGTGTGGAGATATTGTACAGGGAGATAAGTCGGGAGATGAACCTTTAAGTGAAAAGGTAAAAGCCTATATAAAAGAGAAATACAATAAACCAGGAGATGTTTTTTTGGGTGTTCCACATCGAATTGACAGACCTGTTAGTGGAATTATTGTCTTTGCTAAGACCAGTAAGGCGCTTAGTCGCTTAAGCGTAATGTTCCAACAAAAAGATAAGGAAATCAATAAGATATATTGGGCAATTGTTCAAAAATGTCCAAGACTTGAAGAAGAAACCTTAACTCATTACTTGTTGAAAAATGAGGAGAAGAACAGAACCAATGTTTTCGATAAACTTAAAAAAGGAGCGAAGGAAGCAACATTGGAATACAAGTTATTGACTCGTTCTCAAAAATATTTTATGCTCGAAGTGAAATTACACACAGGGCGTCATCATCAGATTCGTGCACAGCTTGCGAAAATTGGTATCCCTATTCGTGGCGACTTAAAGTACGGAGCAGCTCGATCTAAATCAGGTGGAGGAATTGGATTACACGCTCGTGAAATTTCTTTCATACATCCGGTAAAGCAAGAGCCTGTAAAAATTATAGCTCCAGTACCAAATCAGGATAATCTCTTTAAAGAGTTTCAAAGCATGCTAAAATAAATAAACAGAAAGGTCGATACATTGTATCGACCTTTTTTTATTTTCCATCCAACATATCTTTCTCAAAATACAAGGGAAGCATTTCT
>JADGFH010000246.1 GCA_016743925.1 Labilibaculum sp. | reverse complement strand
CATATTATCTATAATATTTTTTAGTTGTTCTGCTTATCAAGGAGCCGAATATTCAAAACAATCGGACTTAATTACATTAATAAAATCGAGATGTAGAGGAAGGTGTCCTGTTTATGAACTCAATATTAACTCTGATGGAGAAGCTCTTTATCACGGTATTGCAAATGTGAATAATAAAGGATTATATAAATTCAAATTGAGCAAAGTAGAATTAGATGAGCTGCAAAAACTTTTCATAGAGTTAAAATTTCTAGAAATCAAGCTTTATCAGAAGACAAAATATAGAGATGTTCCATATACAACAATAAAGTTTAAGGGGAAATCTCATCATTATCGTTCATCATGGAAACAATCTCCATTCAAAAATATTGTAAAAAAACTAGATGAAATTATCTTGAAAAATATTTCAACTAGCAATAAGAAAGAAAAACAATAAGCTAACATCAATACTACTTACATCTTAGTCATTTTTTATTCGAATGTGATTTTTTGTTAAATATAAATCTGTTATGCATAGCTAAATTATTTTATTAAACATTCCTAGGCTTTAGTATATGTAATAAGAAAAAAATATCATTCAACTTTAGTGGTATAAAACCGAATAAATAATAGAATTTTTCAATGAGTTTCCTTCTAGTATTAAGTAATTTTTTCGGATTACTCTTTTTTTTATAAAAAATGAAATAGTTATTTCTGACTATTAAATATCGTCATGAATGAATAAGAAATACCATTGGGCTTTTTCAAGAATTCTAATAATAACAATAATAAATATATGAAAAAAACGATTTGTTTAACGCTACTGCTTTTCCTTTTCTCGGGATTTATTGGTGGTGAGTTAAGGGCGCAGAAAAAACAAACCCTGAGTGGTTACATTAAGGATGGAGCCAATGGAGAAGCCCTTATAGGCGCTACGGTAAGTAATCAGGCTCTTATGGTAGGGACATCAACCAACGAATATGGTTTTTTTTCCTTGTCATTGCCACCAGACAAATATAAGGTGCAGTTTAGTTTTATTGGCTATGAGGTTATTATAAAGGATGTTGACTTGAATAAAAATGTGGTAGTTAATATAGAGTTGCATGCAGATGGTGTCAAATTGAAAGATGTGACTGTAACTGCTGCCAAAAAAGATCATAATGTGACTTCGGTGCAGATGAGTGTTGAGCGTTTACCAGTAAGTATCGTTAAAAAGCTCCCTCATTTTCTGGGTGAGGTTGATATTATAAAGACCCTTCAAATGTTACCTGGTGTGACATCGGTTGGTGAAGGCAGTACAGGTTTTAATGTTAGGGGTGGGGGAACCGATCAGAATCTCATTCTTTTAGACGAGGCTCCAGTTTTTAATTCGTCACACCTTTTTGGTTTTTTCTCTGTTTTTAATGGTGATGCCGTTAAGGATTTCCAATTGTACAAAGGAGGTATTCCTGCTCAATATGGTGGTCGTTTATCCTCTGTATTAGATGTGCGTCAGAAAGAAGGAAACAGCAAGCGCTTTTCAGGAAGTGGTGGGATTGGTATCGTAAGTAGCCGATTAACCCTTGAGGGGCCCATCAAGAAAGATAAGACTTCGTTTATGGTTTCTGGAAGGCGTTCTTATGCCGATTTGTTGCTTCGAATGAACTCCAAGATGAAGGATAATACTGTTTATTTTTATGATCTGAATGCGAAAATCAATCACAAATTCAACGATAACAACCGACTTTTTATATCGGGATATTTTGGTAACGATGTATTTAAATTTGGAAAGCAATTCGATTCCAATTGGGGAAATACAACGGGTACCATTCGTTGGAATCATCTGTTTAATAAGAAACTTTTTTCAAATTTTACAGCTATCTATAGTAATTTTGATTACTCTATTAGTGTACCTGAAGGTAGTTTGGGTTTCGAGTGGAAATCGAGCATTAAGAATATGAACCTTAAAGCCGATTTTTCCTATTTCCCAAATCCTGATCTAAAATGTAAATTTGGCTTTGGAGGCACCTATTATGTTTTTAATTCTGGTGAATTAAATCCGGTAAAGGGATCTAAAATAAAAGCGAACAAACTTGAAAAGGGATATGGATTAGAAACTGCAGCTTATGCTGGAGTAGAACAAAATATCGGTAGCAGTCTAACTCTACAATATGGCTTAAGAGTATCAAATTTTTCAAGCTTGGGAGGGCAAACTGTAAGTACCTATAAAAGCGGTTTACCAAAGGATAAATCGACTGTAACAAGTTCGAAGAAATACGGAAGAAAAGAGGTCGTGAAAAATTATTTTAATTTCGAACCTCGTTTAGCCCTTAAGTATGCTCTTAGTGATGTGAATTCGATAAAAGTCAGTTATAACAGAAACTGCCAATACTTGCACCGTATTTCAAATACGACTGCACCTACGCCTCTTGATATATGGGTTCCAACTGGCAAACATATCAAACCTTCTAAAGTCGACCAGATTGCCCTAGGGTATTTCCATAATCTGGGGAATAATATGTTTGAAACATCAATTGAAGCTTATTATAAGAAATTTCAAAATTTAGTTGAGTATAAATATGGCGCGCATCTGATGTTGAACAAAAATATAGAAACTGAATTGCTCGATGCTCAAGGTAGAGCTTATGGACTAGAATTTAGTGTTCGTAAAAAAGCAGGACGCCTGACGGGATGGATTGCTTATACGCTGTCGAGAACCGAAAAAAAAGTGAATGGATTGATGAATGATAAATCAGGTGAAATTTATCCTTCTACATTGATCAATAATGGAGACTATTTTCCAGCTGATTATGACAAAACACATGATTTAAAAATTGTTGCTAACTACGATTTAAACAAAAGATGGTCGGTTGCATCTAATTTTATACTGATGAGTGGTCGACCTGCTACATATCCTTACGGAAAATATGAATTTCAAGGCAACACTTACGCACATTACATCAACCGTAATGGGGCACGTATTTCGTCTTATCACCGGTTAGATGTATCCTTTACCTATAAATGCAAAAAGAAAAGGGCAAGCCAAAATTGGCAGGGTAGTTGGAATTTTGGAATCACCAATCTTTATAGCAGACAGAATGCCTATTCTGTTTATTTTAAAGAGAGTGAAAACAATTGGAATGGTAGCCAAAAAGGTAATGGGACTGAAGCCTGGCAATTTGCCGTTATTGGCAAGCCTGTTCCAACAATTACTTATAATTTTAGTTTCTAGTCATAAATAACGGAGATTTTAGAAAATGCAAAATAAATTTATATATCTAATCTTACTTGTTTTTATCACCCTACCAGGATGCGAAAAACAAATTGAGCTAAACCTACCATCGGTTAAACCTAAACTTGTTGTAGATGGCTGGTTTATTAGTGAATCTGGCGAAAATGGTTTAGAGCGACTTCAAATAGTACGCCTAACTCAATCCATACCCTATTTCGAGACTAAGAACTATCTTGTTGTAAAAGATGCCCAGGTAATTCTTAAGGACGATAAGGGGCATGATTTTCCATTGACTTACTTCATACCAAAGGTTTACGACCCTAAACTAGGAAAAGATGTAGCAGATGAGAAAAAAGCGCGTTATGAAATCCGAAAAGATTTGGAATTGAATACGTCTTACACTCTTTATATTAAAACAGCTAACGAGAAGGAATATCAATCCACTTCTCAGAAAGTGATAAATTATGCTGCTGCTCCTAAAATTTATGCTGAATATAAAGAAGACGATGAATTTAATGATCAGGACGAAGGCTATTATATCAATTTCGAACCCAAATATCCTGATGAAGGAAATTTCTATTTTTGTTGGCAATTATTTAAAGTCGAATCCTATAAAGAATGGATAGATGCTGATAATTACAAGCTTGTAAATTATGTTACCCCATACACAGATTTTCTTTTTGGAAGTAATGTTTACACCTCGGTTGATGAATCTAATACCCAGTTTGATCAGGCTGTCATTAAGGGTGAGAAGTACTTTATAAAACAACATATTATTGCTAAGGGTGCTTATGATTATCTCCGTTTAGCTGAAGAACAAAGAGATAATGATGGCACGCAATTCTCTCCCCCTCCAGCTCCATTAAGAAGCAATATCAAATGTATTGGAGGTAAAACATTAGATGATGATGCCCTTGGCTTTTTTATTATCTCATCGGTTCAGAAAACATCGGTTCTTACCATTTCAGAATCTGAAAAAAAGAAGATTAAATAATAATATTTCCATCTCTTTAAAATGGTGGACTTGTATAAACGCCTGTTCTAGCACGAAGAAGATACTTGAAACTGGGTGATTAATATGCTTCAAGGCGCATGATTCGGTAATTGCTTAAGGGAAGATTACTGAGGTGTGTGCCTTTTTACTTACAGTTTGTTGAAAAAAAACACACAAACTAAGGTAGGGTGAATCCTAACTATGCTGTTTTTATTGTATAGAATGAAAATTCGATCTTAATTAAAAAACGACTAAATAATGAATCTAAAATTCTTAATCCATCTGGCAATTGTTCTTGCCTTACTTCAATCTTGCAGCAAGGAAGATTTAATTGTACAACTTCAGGATATTGATATATCCAAAACTGAGACAGGTATTGTTCCCTTGCCCAATGGTTTTGACAAGAAGATGAACGAAGTCTTTACAAAATACACGAAGATAACTGCTGAAAATGGCAGACCTATTCATTTGTTTGCCCAAAGCGGTGTAGATGACGAAAAACTTATACGTGCCCGTGAAATACTACGCATGTATCTAACTCCAGTACCAAATTCTAAGTACGGTACTTCTAAATTCTTTGTTGCCAACTCCATGGCTGATCGAAATGCCGCACTCTTTTTCTTTGATAGTGAGAAAAGTTATGAGTCTAGCTCTAGCAAACTCCAATTTGTTCCTTTTAATTACCAGGATTTATATGCTACTGAATCCATTCTACCAGGATCATCATCATATATATACAATGAGCCACGTGATGCAACCTTCGAGGAGATTTTGCATATGGTTCAGGATTTTGGTATAACTCCTATGATGCCTCTTTACCAGAAGGAAATTAGTGTAGCGGCAGAAAAGGCTGTTAGCAGCAATGTCTATAATCCACCTTCTGATTTACCTAAAGCGGACTACGATCAGGAATACTTGGCTTCTGTCTGGGATGTCTATCGCGATGCTTGGCGTTATACCACACCACCTGCCCAATATGGAGAATACAAATATAATACAAGGGAAAGTCTTAAGGAGAAAGATTTAGAGGGCTACAAGTTGATCACAAGTTTTCTACCTGAATACTTGACTTATAATGCTCGACTAGATCCTAACTTTAATGGTGTTTTCCATTTGGATTTGAATAGTGAATTAACTTATACTTTCAAATCTCAATATCTGTTAAACGTTACGCTTACCGGTAACATGAATTCGGGATTGAGTGGAAATAACAAAGACAATGTTCTCACTGGAAACTCGGGCAATAACCTGATTACAGGAAGTGGTGGAGATGATTTGCTGAATGGTCTTTCTGGGAAGGATACGGCTGTTTTTACAGGTAAGTATTCTGAATATTCTGTAAGTACTAGTAACAAGATTACTATCATAAAAGACCTAGTTAAAAACAGGGATGGTCGTGATAGCCTGAAAAATATAGAAACCCTTAAATTTTCTGACCAAATAATTACACTTTAATATGAAAAAAACATTTCTATTCATATGCCTATTGCTGGGGCTTACACAACTTGTATCAGCACAGTCACGATGGAAAATCGGATTGGGGATTAATAACGGCATCTCACTTGTCGACCGTCAATCTCGAAGCAATGCGCTTAATAGCCGAAAAACAGTTCCAACTTCGGCGGCTTACTACAATCAATTTAAGGTTTATGGAGCAAAACAATTCAAATCCGGAAAGGGTTTTTCTGAATTTGCTATTTCGCACCGCACATATGCCTATAAAAGTAGAGTATATGATTCTAGGCTTGCTATTACGAACGGACAGGCACCTGTTCTTTCAGATGCCCAATACAAGTATCATTCCTTCAATTTGTCATATGGCTACAACCGTTACCTTAAAAACTTTAAGCATTTCAAATTGTTCGCAGGGGCAGGTGTCGAGCTGAGTTACAATTATAAGAATACCATTAAGCTCGATTTAAAGGATGGCGAACAAAAGATTACCAATACGGGGAGTCGTATCAATGAGAATTATTTTATAAATAACATTCCAACGGGCATGCTAAAATGCGGTGTCGAATTTAATACGATGGGACTTGAAGGGGTTCAAATGAGCCTCTTATACAAAAAAGATCTGCATTACTTTATGAGTAGTTCCATACCTATATTCAGTTCTTATGCTATAAATATTCAAGTACCTCTAAATATTTTAAAATTTTAAGAAAAATAACACTCCCTCGTAATCAGCTCTAAATCACACTCTAATACAGTATTCTGATTAGGCTCATTAGATTTTCATATTTAAGGTAGGGTGAATCATATATAAGCTGTTATAGAGTCAAAATACAACGACTTGAATTGGGTTCTTTTTTGTTTTCATAAAAAACACCCCAAATGTTGTGTCCAATTTTTGGGGTGCAGTTCAGGATTGAGGTGAGGCTTTTATTTCAAAAAAAATCAGATATTAATGGATCAAAACATTTATTAATGACAACTAATAATCTAATAACAGATATAATAAACGGGATTTGTAATCATAGAGATAAAAATGCTTTTTTTATAAATGGCAAAGCTTATACGTATGGGTTCTTAGCGAAACGAATTGGTGGTATTCTCAAAGAAATAAATTGTAATACAGGAGAATATCCACAATGCTTAGGTATCGTTGAAAAGGATGATCTTGAAACCTATGCCAGTTTAATTGCGGTACTTTTATCTGGTAACACTTACGTAATTCTCAACCCTCATAATCCTGAAGAACGAAATTACACTATTATTGAGTCAACAGATATACAGCTTATACTCCAATCTGACGAATCGATAATAACAATTGAATACCCAAAGCACATAAAAACAATCAACACTCATAATCTAAGTTCAAATACAGCTCTAGATGAGTTATACAAAGTATCTAAAGAAGATGACAATGCTTATATTATTTTCACTTCGGGTAGTACCGGTGTACCCAAAGGGGTTCCAATCACACATCGTAACTTAAATTCTTTTTATTCTGCATACGCTGCTCTCAATTTCGAATTAGATGAGAATGACAGAATGCTGCAAATGTTTGATCTTTGTTTTGATGTATCGGTTGTCTCGACTCTATATCCATTGACTCTTGGCGCCTGTATATACACAGTTCCGCAAGATGGAGTAAAATACACTCATGTTTATGAATTGCTTGAAGATGAAGAATTGACTTTCGCGGCAATTGTCCCCTCACTTCTTTCCTATTTACAGCCTTATTTTGAAGAAATTCTCTTGCCAAAACTGAAATATTTAATTCTAACGGCAGAAGCATCTAACTGGGATCTCCTTTCCCAATTTACAACTTGTGTACCTAAGGCCGAGCTTTTTAATTTATATGGACCAACTGAAGGTACAATTTATTGTACAGCCTATAGGGTGAATACCAAGCAGGTAGATACCTACAATGGAATGCTTGCTATTGGTCAGGCTTTTAAAAATATGCACACCATTATTATTGACGACCAGCTTAATGAAGTTTCTTCAGGAGAAAAAGGAGAACTATGCATTACAGGTGCTCAGCTTATGGATGGGTATTGGAATGATACTAATAAAACAGATGAAGTATTTGTTGATCTTGAGTGTTTTGGTGTTCCAACACGATATTATAAAACAGGTGACATCTGCTTTGTAGATGAAAAAAAATGTATTCACTATTGCGGAAGAAAAGATTTTCAAGTTCAAATACAAGGTTTCCGTGTAGAGCTGAATGAAATTGAGCATGCGGTCAGACAATATCATCCACAAGGATCGAATGTAGTGCTTGCAAAACCCAATCATTTAGGTAATCAAGAATTGCATCTTTTTCTTGAGAAATATGAAGGTGAGGATGCAAATTTAATCAATTATCTAAAAGAAAAACTTCCAATTTATATGTGTCCTAAAAATATATATGGCATTAATGAATTG
>JADGFH010001028.1 GCA_016743925.1 Labilibaculum sp. | reverse complement strand
AAGATGTTTGGGGTGATATAATAAAAGTTTGTAAGTATTTCTTGTTAGAACACAAACAGGATGATAAACTTTATCTTCGACAATTACCAATTGAGGTTCATACCAAGTTTATTGAAGACCATAAAAAGATTATTAATTCTATTTTATTATCAATTTTACCTAAGGATTATTTTAGGTCAGATATAAGTGGTATTCAACAAAATAAATTCGAAAAACGGTTTTATATAAACTATGATAAGAGTCCAATACGACTAAGGATTTTGGATGAAAAACTATATATAAGCGGAACAATTTCTGATATATCATTAATGCCAGAAGAGTTTTGTAGTTTTCAGATTAATTGTAAGAAAGTCTTTATAGTTGAAAATAAAATGAATTTTTTAGCCTTTCCAATGCATAATGATGCTATTGTTATATTTGGTGAAGCTAATAAAAAACTCAACATCGTTAGTAGTGCTAGATGGATTAAAGAAAAACATATTTTTTATCAAGGTGATATTGACACTTGGGGGTTGAAAATTTTAGCCAATTATCGGAGACATTTTTCTAATATGAAATCGCTACTTATGACGAGGGAGATGTTTGAGAAATACTCAAAATTTGCTGTACTTGAGAAAAATAGTTACAGTGAATGTCCTGTAAAACTTACATGTACGGAAAAGGAATTGTTTAATTTCTTACTAGACAAAAAAAATGAAGAAAATAGACTTGAACAGGAACGCATTCCTCAAGTGGAACTATATAAAATATTGAAAAATGATAGCTAGCCACACAGCCAAGCATATTTGCAATTCGCACAAGCCAACGTTCTACTGAAAATTGTAATAGAGTTTGGCTATTTGCCAACGCTTTTTGCTGACCCTAGAAACTGATTTTTTTGGAAACGGGAGTGCTTCGATTGAATGGAAATTGGATTGTGATAAATTGATAATTAACTTATAAAGAATAAAGTCTGGCATACAGTGTGTAGTTGTAAATCATCGATGTACAGGTGGTTGTATGAGTCGTATTTCCCCTTCAAAGTTTATTGTATCTAGATAGTAAAGTAGCTTTGAAATCATCAACGTTTTATACTGCCAATCGTTGTTAGCCATTTAAAGGATTACAAGTATGATAAAATTTCAGCCAAGAAATAAATATAGCAATGCCACTCCACCAAACTCAGAGTATCAGATTTTAGAGCATCCATCTGGTAATTTGAGTAGGAGTATTGAATTAAGTTTGTTTAATGACCATAGGTTTGCTTTCTACTACTGGTTAAAATGGAATTTGAAAAATGAGAATAAAATAAGTCCAGACTTAATTACTTTTGATTGGCATCAGGATTTAGCATATCCTTGTGATTCTATTAAAAACGAATTAATAGAATTAGACTTAAAAAACATGTTTGAAGTTTCTATGTTTTCTTGGGCTAGACTGAATTCTTTAAATGATGATCATATTTTAGCTGCCGCATATTTAGATCAAATCAAAGATATTTGGGTAGTCTGCAAGCAAACTCATTTTTCTGGCTGGGAAGACGAAGAAATTATTGATTATAAAGGTAAGTTGCACAAGATTCGAAAATTTCCAGACAGAGACAGTTTATTTGAAAAATTAAAAAAGACCAATATAGCAAACCTCTATTTTGACATTGATTTAGACTATTTTACAATTGAAAACTCAACTTCAAATGACAAGCATAAGTTTACCTATATGAGAAAAAAGGATATTGAAAATATTTTTTCAATAGAAAGTGAATTTATGCAATGGATCTTCAAAAGGATGGATGGTTTTACTATAGCTTTAGAGCCCGAACATACAGGAGGAATCTCAATGTCATTAGAGTATTTATCATTACTAAATAAGATACTATTTAATGGAGAGATATTACATCGGGACTGTAAATGGAAGCACTTAAGAAAAGTTAAGTAAATAGGCTAAACTCTATTTTGATGTGCTAGCCCTCACTGCAAGATCTCATTTTAGTTTTCATTATGCAAAGTATTTTTTCAATCTGAAGAAGAAAAAATC
>JADGFH010001027.1 GCA_016743925.1 Labilibaculum sp. | reverse complement strand
AGATAGATCTTATCCTTTCATTAATCATGATAAAAGTAGAAATCATTGCATTAGTATTTATTTACTAATAGGTAATCGGAATGTTTTTATCGGTAAATGGATATTTATTTTTATAAATTGTTAAATAAACACCTGTGAATCTAATATCTTTGTTTAAAATATATACATTATGAGAGTTATTATAACCGTGTTAGTAATTTTTTTTGTTAGCCAGCTGAAAGCTCAGTATTCAGGAAAAATTAATTTACAATCTAGTCAATCTACAGAGAACATAAGATATTCTCAACCAGGAGATCAACGGGTAAATTATTATAGTTCGTGGACTGAACGAGGTGCTAAGGTAGTTCCGTATGGTGAAATTCATTTAAGTGCATTGGCTGCAATTAGATATGGGAATTATCCAAAAACAGGAATTAATTCTCAACTATTACTTGTCCCTCTAGCACCTAATATTGGATTTAAGCATGAATGGTTTGGCGAAAATACAATTCTATCTACACAGCACACTTTATATTATCCAACTTTAGGATTAAAATGGGCTAGGAATAGTAGCTTTAAAGATCAAATACCTGAAACGGCTGCAATTCCACATATATTCACTTTTAGAAATGAGCTAATTGTAAGTAGAATTTTGAATCCACAACCTAAAGATTGCTTTGTGAAAATTCCCGATTTAATTCTTACAGGAAGATTAGGTTTTGATTTTTCTCTTTCTACAGGAGATTCTCAATTACCATTGCTTGACTATAATTTTTTGTATCATCGTACCGCTTCATATCACAAGAATCGGAAGCTGTATTTCTTTGGATTAGAATTAGCTGGCAATGCTTACAAAAATTTTAATTTCTCGATTAATGCAGATTATTACTCTATTGATTTAAATGGTGAATGGGCAATGGAAAGCCAAGGGAAAATTCATTGGCATCGCGATTCAAGGCTTTCTGTATCGGGTGGATACAAATTATCCTATGTAAATACTGATTTTGGAACTCAATTCGTTGTTATGCCAGTAATTGATTTGGTATTTAAGCTGAAACATCAAACGAGATTACAGAATGGATTGTTTAAAAAATAAAAAAGAGCCATTCATTGCGAATGGCTTTTTCATTTAGTCATGATACAAACTAGTGTATAAGTATCGTTTAATATTTCGTTTAGGTGTCTTTTTAAATTCTTCTGGGAAAACAATAACTTTGGATATTTTCTTGAAAGCTGGAAAGCTTTTATTCAGAATCTGTTTGTCCTCGTTTAGAGCTTCTTCAATTTCATCTTTGTTTAAACCTTCCGCATCACAAGCTTCATAATCTGGATAGATCAATGCAATTAGTTTATGATCCTTATCATCTGTAACAATAGATTCTTGTATAAAAGGCATGTTATTTAGACGTGCTTCAATTTCTTCTGGGTATATATTTTGTCCAGAAGGTCCTAAGAGCATATTTTTACTTCTACCTTTAATATATATCGTATCGTTTTCGTCAATAATACCAAGATCACCTGTTCCCAACCAGCCATCTTTACTAAGGCATTCTTTTGTAGCTTCCGGATTTTTGTAATAGCCTTGCATTACATTGTCCCCTTTTACCTGTATTTCACCAACAGTATTAAAAGGATCTTTAGAATCAATTCTAACCTTCATACGATCCACTACTTTACCGCACGAATGCGGACGAAATTCTGTATTAGGACTATAACTTATTAGCGGACCACATTCGGTCATACCATAACCAATAGTGAAAGGGAATTCAATTTTGTTCAAGAAATCTTCTACCTCTTTACTTAAGGCAGCTCCACCAATAATTACTTCAATAAAATTACCACCAAAGGTTTCTTTAAGCGATTTTCTAATCTTTTTGTAGATTTTCTTTTCTAACAATGGAATTTTAAGCATTAGCTTTACTCTTCTGCTTTCCAATACAGGAAGTATTCTCTTTTTATATATTTTTTCCATAATAAGAGGAACCAAACAGATTAGTCGAGGTTTTACTTCCTGAAATGCTTTGGTGATTAATTG
>JADGFH010000245.1 GCA_016743925.1 Labilibaculum sp. | reverse complement strand
AATTAAAACGAATCATAATGCAATAGGAATTTAAACAGTAATAGAGATCACATTCAAAATCTCAGTGGTTTAGCTCTAATCTAAAAAATAGAGATGGGGAAGTATTTGCAAATCTGCCTGCCTATTTGATAAAAGAGCTAGGAGGCTTAAAAATTGGATTTATCGGTTTAACCGATATTAATAATTATAGATAAACAACAATTCAACTTATTTTCTGTTGGTCTATTTTAATCTCATTTCATTCGAATAAGTAGAAACCCGAATCCATTCTTTTTTTCTGTTCAAAACAGCAATGCTAAATGCTCTTTTAATACCGAAAAACCACCGTTCAACAATGCTCAATTGTTCAAGTTTGCACAGGCTTAATGGGTAAGTTGTTCAAATATGAACAGTCCCGAAAACGTTTTAAACCACGACGACCGAAAACCTTTGCATGCGCTAAGTGGTACGTAATCAGCAAGAAGGCGAATAGAATGATTCTGAATAGTGAATGTGCGAAATTCTTGGCATTCCTCTTGGTTAGTCACATTCCCAAATAGTCAACCTTTTCAGACAAATCTTTTAAAATCTATAACATATGAAACGTCCGTGCCAAATCTATTTTGACACACAAGGAGATGATTATCCTTGCATGGTAAGTTCCATATGGCAAAAACTTAAAATTATAATCATATGAATAAGCTAGAACTCTTTTTAGACAAATCAGCACTGGTCGGAAATGAAAACCAAATTCTGTCTTCTGATGAATTTAAAATTCTCTTAAGCAAGGAAAGTTTTGAATACATCGATGTTCAAAGTTTCGCTCAACTAAAAGATACACAAGCAGGCGAAGCGGGCATCAAAAATGCTCTTGTCGAAGTTGATTACGCAATAGCTGAAACGGGAACAGTAGTTATCGATAGCTGTAACGAAAACAAACGTTTGGCAACCTGTTTGGCAGAAAAGTTATTTGTTGTTATGCCCATAAGTAAACTGGTTGCCAGTTTAAATGATGTAGCCGATTTCATCGAAGAAAGAACTGCAGATATGGGAGGCTATGTTGCTTTTATTACGGGTGCTAGTCGAACCGCCGATATCGAGCGTGTGTTAACGGTTGGAGTGCACGGACCCAAAGAGATGAAGGTTTATATTTTAAACGATTTATAAAAAGAAGCCATGAACATACAAGATAAAATTCAGGAAAAAATAAACGACGAGGTTTTGTACAAGAACCTTAAAGGTTTTGCTACAGCATATAAGGCTTCTAAAGACAATGCATATAAAGGATTAGACTTTGAAGCACTAAGAACACGGGTGCACGATATTAAAGATCGTGACTTAAACAAGGTAATGCAACAATTCAATTTGTTTAAAGCCAATGTTGAAAAGCATGGTTGTAAAGTGTTTCAGGCAAAAACAGGCGAGGATGCTTGCAAATACATTGCCGATGTAATGAAAAAGCACGATGCCAAATACATGGTGAAAAGTAAATCGATGACATCAGAAGAGATTTTACTAAACCATTATTTAGAGAAGGAAGGTCTGCAACCAATCGAAACCGATTTGGGGGAGTGGATTCTTCAATTGGCCGATGAGCATCCATCTCACATGGTAATGCCGGCCATTCACAAAACAAGACAGCAAGTTGCGAAAATATTTTCCGATTATACCGGAGAAGCAGTAGACCCAGAAGACATTAAGGCGATGGTAGAAATTGCTCGTCGATTTCTGCGTAGCTCATATTTTAAATCGGGTGTGGGAATGACTGGGGCTAATGTTGCAGTGGCAAGCACGGGAACAATTGGTTTGGTAACCAACGAAGGTAATGCTCGCTTATCGTCAACAGTACCACCAGTGCATATCGTTTTAGTCGGATACGAGAAATTGTGCGATGATTTTAATCAAGCCCTAGATATTGTTCGTGTATTGCCGAAAAGTGCAACCGGACAAACCATTACATCCTATACTACTTGGATTAAAGGTAGAGTGCCATCTCATAAAAGTGCTGATGGCGTAAAGGAAACTCACTATGTGTTTTTAGACAACGGTCGTTTGGCATTTTTCGAGCATCCAAAGTTTAAAGAAGCGCTTAAGTGTGTACGTTGTGGTAGTTGTGCTAACATTTGCCCTGCTTACGAAATGGTGGGTGGTCATGTTTATGGCGATCGTTACATCGGTTCAATAGGATTAATTTTAACAGCACTATACCAAGGAGATGAAGCAGCTAAGGACATTTTAAAAATGTGTATTGGTTGTCGTGCTTGTTCTTTTAATTGCCCTTCAGGCATTGATTTACAGACTTTAATTTCTGATTTGAAATTGGTTGTCGGTAAAAAATATGGCATCAACCCAATAAAAAAGAAAGTGTTTAAGAGTTTGGTTGCAAAGCCTGACAGAATGAAATCGGTATTGAGCCTAGGTGCAAATTTCCAATTTCCATTAACGAAAACCAACAAAACAAATCAGGAAAAAATAATTGGCACGGTTCCAATGTTGCCTAAAGAAATGGATTTTAGAAAATTCCCAGCTTTGGCTTCAAAAACATTTAGCAAACGCTTTTATAAAGAGGCTTACGATCAGTTTACTTCCGATCGAAAAGTATTCTTCTATCCAGGTTGTGCTATCGAATATTTCTATCCAGAAATGGGATTAACAATGGTGAAATTACTTCAGAAGAGTGGTATTCAGGTTGATATTCCTAAAAAGGCAGCTTGTTGTGGTATTCCTGCAATTGCATCAGGTGATCCTGAAAATGCGAAAACCATGATTTACAATACACTTGATAACCTGCAAGGACCTAAAGATTATGAAGCGCTATTGGTGTTGTGCCCTACATGTGGAGGAGCAATTAAGCACGAATTTTTAGACTTCACCAAAGAAGATCCAAATCGCTATAAAAAAGCAGCTCAATTGGGAGATATGGTAACACCAATAGGGAAGTTTTTAGAAGATAACAACATCCGTTTTAAAGTAAAAGGAAATAAAAAGGTGACCTATCACACGCCTTGTCATGATTCCAGATCATTGGATTATTCCGCAGAATCTTTCCTTTCCAATTTATTAGGAAAACAATTTATTCCATTAACCGATAGCAATGTGTGTTGTGGTTTTGGTGGAACATATTCTCTCGACTTTGCAACCATTTCAGAAGGAATCTTAACCAAGAAAATTGAAAATATCGAAGCCAGTAATGCCGAGATATTGGTTACAGATTGTCCGGGATGTGTAATGCAAATTAATGGTGGATTAATGCACAAAAATGTGCCTGTAAAAGTGCTTCACTTAACAGAATTCATTGAAAAGTATGTGGAAATCATTGAGAAATAAAAAATAAAAAGGATGGACTTTGAAAATGATAGAATTGATATCAATAAAAGTTTGAAGGACTTAAAACAAAAACTGAATGCTTTAGATTCTTTAATGCACTCGAGTGCTAAGTTCGGAGACTTAAAGAAAATAGACAAATCGGTAAACGAAAAATACAGTAGATCTAACCCATTTACAAAAAACATCAACACAATTTATAATTAAACCTAAACTATTTTTTTATGGACGCATTATTAGCTTTTTCGCCTATTTTATTAACCATTGTTTTAATGGTAGGCTTCAATTGGGGAGCAAAAAAGGCTTTACCTTTATCGCTGCTCTTAGCTGTGATAGTTGCTCACACAGTGTGGGAGATTGATATATTTCACATTATGGGATATTCTGTTTTTGGTTTTCTAAAAGCCATGGATATTCTCATCATTATTTTTGGTGCAATTCTCATCCTAAATACCATGAAGTTGTCGGGTGCAATGACAACCATTAACAATGGTTTTAGTGGAATTACCACCGACAGAAGAATTCAAGCCATTATCATTGGTTTCATGTTTGGAGCATTTATCGAAGGTGCTGCCGGATTTGGAACACCTGCTGCTTTAGCCGGACCACTTTTGGTTGGTCTCGGATTCCCCCCATTAGCCGCAGCAATGGTTGCCTTAATTTTTAATTCGGTACCAGTACCTTACGGAGCAGTAGGAACACCAATTAGTGGTGGTGCTATGGTTACGCTTGAGCAAAATCTTTCCGATATAGGTGCCAATCCTGAAGTTTTTAAAATGGCATTAACCGAGTGGGTTGCCATACCAAATGCTATAGTAGGTATTTTTGTACCGTTATTGGGTATCATGATCATGACCAAGTTTTTTGGTAAAGAAAAATCGATTAAGCCTGCATTAGCTGCTGCACCATTTGCAATTTTTGCTGGTTTAGCATTTGCAGTACCATATGTTGTTATTGCTTCAACATTAGGACCCGATCTTCCATCTTTATTAGGAGCATTTATCGGATTAGGAATTATTATTCTAGCTGCTAAAAATGGATTCTTAATGCCTAAGAAATCATGGGATTTCCCTCCTAAGTCAGAATGGGATAAAAGCTGGTTATCTAACGATACAACTGGCGACACAGGCGAGGCAAAAATGGGATTAGTGAAAGCTTGGATGCCATATGTATTAATCGCTATTATATTAGTAGTTACTCGTATTCCTTCTTTAGGATTAAAAGGATGGTTAGCTGCTCAAACAGTTACACTTTCTAATATTTTCGATATAGAAGGATTAACTTATGTATTAAAATGGGCATACCTACCAGGAACAATTCCTTTTATATTGGTAGCTGTTATCACCAATTTTATGCATAAAATGTCGCCTAAGCAGGTACTTACATCTTGGAAAACAACCTTTAAGCAAATTAGTGGGGCAGCAATTGCCTTATTTGCAGGTGTTGCAATGGTTCAGTTAATGTTAAAATCGGGAACCAACGGAGCAGGAATGGATAGTATGTTAACTACTATGGCTACAGCAATTGCCGATTTATCAGGTAATGCATATCCAATTATTGCGCCAATTGTAGGGGTATTAGGATCCTTTATGTCTGGTTCGGCAACCGTATCTAACTTGTTGTTTGCTTCTCTTCAATTCGAAACAGCAACTATTTTAGGTATTCCTCAAGTATTAATCGTAGCGGTGCAAACAATTGGTGCTGCTTTGGGTAATATGATATGTGTAAACAATGTGGTTGCAGTTTGCGCTACAGTTGGATGTATTGGTGCCGAAGGTACAATCATTCGACGAAATGCAATTCCAGCATTCATCTACTATTTAATGGTAATGATTATTGTGGTGATCTTAATATCATCAGGTTTTAATCCGCTGCCATTGTAATATATCAACCATGTATTCGCTTTCGCGGATATATGGTTCTTTTTTTAAGATTGAAAGCGTATATTTGTCATACAAGTTACCAATTGTATATTGGAGAGAATTGCCAAATATTTGTTAATTAGGATGACCGAAAAATAAAATCGACGAAAGATGCTTACAGGAGAATATAAAATATTACATGAACGATTGTTAAAAACGATTACTAAAGATCGTATGTTTCATGATCCACTTCATACATTGGCTTGGGGAACCGATGCTAGTTTTTATCGTTTAATTCCTAAACTGGTAATCAAATCGAAAAGCGAAGCTGAGGTAAGCCTTATCATGCGTGAGTGCAACGATTTGGATATCCCGGTTACCTACCGAGCCGCAGGAACCAGTTTGTCGGGGCAAGCAATTAGCGATTCTGTTTTAGTAGTTGCGGGCGATCATTGGAAAAAGCATAGCATTCTTGATAAAGGAGCTAAAATTAGACTTCAGCCAGGAATTACAGGAGCACGTGCCAATCAGCTATTGGCTCCTTATGGAATGAAGATTGGACCCGATCCAGCTTCCATTAATGCTGCTATGATTGGTGGTATTGCTGCTAACAATGCATCGGGAATGTGTTGTGGTACTTCCGAAAATTCGTACAAAACAATCGACTCTATTCGTGTTATTTTACACGATGGAACTGTTTTAGATACTTCTTGTAAAGAAAGCATTGCCGATTTTAAAAATACGCATGCCAACTTGCTAAACGATTTAGGCCAATTGGCTATCGATGTTAGCAACAACAAAACTTTGAATGCTCGTATACGCGAAAAATTCAAAATGAAGAACACAACTGGTTACAGCTTAAATGCACTGGTTGATTATTCCGATCCAATCGATATTTTAACACATATCATGATTGGTTCTGAAGGAACACTTGGCTTTATTTCCGAGGTGGTTTACAAAACGGTAATCGAGCACAAATTCAAGGCGAGTTCGTTGATGGTTTACCCAGATATTGAAAAAGCTTGTAGAGCGGTTTCGATCTTAAAATCGGAGCCAGTAGCTTCAGTCGAATTAATGGATAGAGCTGCTTTGCGTTCTGTTGAAAACGACGATGGAGTTCCTGCATACTTAAAAACACTTTCCGAAGGAGCATCTGCAATTTTAGTCGAAACCAGAGCCGAAGATGGAAAGAAGTTAAAAGAACAAATTGGTATCATTAAAAATGCCGTTAAGGATATAGAGGTTGAAATTCCAATTGAATTTACCGACGTACCAAGAGAATTTGCTATGCTTTGGAAAATCCGTAAAGGATTATTGCCAACCGTAGGTGGAATGCGTAAGGTAGGAACTACTGTAATTATCGAAGATGTTTGTTTCCCAGTGCCAAAATTGGCCGAAGCAACTTTAGATCTTCAAGAGCTTTTCAAGAAGTTTGACTATTCCGAAGCTGTTATTTTCGGACATGCCTTGGAAGGGAACCTTCACTTCGTATTTACACAAGATTTTGGTACACAGTCCGAAATCGACAGGTATGCAAAATTCATGGATGAGTTAGCAGATCTTGTGGTTGGTCGTTACGATGGTGCACTTAAAGCAGAGCACGGTACAGGCCGAAACATGGCTCCTTATGTAGAAATGGAGTGGGGAACAGATGCTTACAATTTGATGAAGCAGATCAAGGAAATTTTTGATCCTCGTTATCTGATTAATCCGGGTGTAATTTTAAATGCCGATGAGCAGGCTCACCTAAAAGATTTAAAACCACTGCCAGCTGCTCACGAAAAAATAGATCAGTGTATGGAGTGTGGATTCTGCGAGCCAGTATGTGTTTCGCACAACCTAACTTTAAGTCCGCGCCAGCGAATTGCTACTTTCCGTGAAATTACTCGTTTAAAAGCTACAGGAGAGAAGCCACACGAATTGGCTAATCTAGTTAAACAATTTGACTACGAAGCACTGCAATTGTGTGCTACCGATAGTTTGTGTGCACTAAGTTGTCCGGTTAAAATCGATACTGGTAAATTGGTTAAAGATCTTCGAACAGCAGAAGCATCGCCAAAGGCAAAGAAATATGCCATGTGGTGTGCCGATAATATGGATAAGGTACAGTCGTATGCAAAAATGGGATTGAATACAGTTAACTTCTTCCATTCCATTTTAGGCTCAGGAATAATGGGCGGTATTTCGGGTGGAGTGCGAAGCTTATCAGGAAATACAATTCCTCGTTGGAGCAAAGCGTTCCCTAAGGGAGCACCTAAAATTGTGCCTCCTGCGGTAAACAAGAGCAATCCTAAAAAAGTGGTTTACTTCCCATCCTGTATCAACCAAAGTATGGGGGTTTCGAAAGATTACGACGAAAAAGTAGCCCTAACCAAGAAAATAGAGCAATTGATTCAGAAAGCTGGTTATGAAATTATTTACCCTGAGAATATAAATACACACTGTTGTGGTATGGCATTCTTAAGCAAAGGTTTCAAAGAAGCTGGAATCAAAAAATCGAACAATTTAGAGGCAGCTTTAAAGAAAGCAAGTAACAATGGCGAATATCCAATTTTGTGCGATATGAGTCCTTGCTTGTATACCATGAAGGAAAATATGGAACCAAGCTTGAAATTGTACGAGCCTATCGAGTTTATCACAGATTATTTGGCAGATCATTTAAACTTTACACCAGTTAATGAAACTGTTTCGGTATTTGCAGTTTGTTCCGCTAAAAAACTTGGTGTTGACGATCAATTAGTCGACTTGGCTAAAAGATGTGCAACAAATGTTGTGAAACCAGATACAAACTGTTGTGGTTTTGCTGGCGATAGAGGCTTCACTCATCCCGAGCTAAATGATCATGGTTTGAGAGATCTGAAGATTCAGCATCCTGCAGAAGTAAAGAATGGTTATTCAACAAGTCGGACTTGCGAAATTGGTCTTAC